>JBGPAF010000027.1:0-9028 GCA_041480535.1 Bacteroidia bacterium | reverse complement strand
ATTGAAATAATGAATAAATTTCGCACAGACTGAACCCTCCAACCCCCCTGAAGAGGGGCTAATTCTCAGTTCTCATTGAAATTATCAGTCATAATCTGTGTTAATCTGCGTAAATCTGCGAGAGATTCTTTTTATTTCTCGCAGAGTCCCGCAGATTGAAAACCGCAGAGTCTCGCAGAATAGATCGCCTATCGCTTTGTCAGCCATAGCTTAAGCGAAGGCTGGCTTATAATACATAATACATTATAAATTATTTCCCTGTCATATTGAGGGTGCCGACATAATAATTAGGATCGACTTTTATCTCAGGTTTATCAGTATCGAGGTCGATTGTACTGAACTGTGAGGTTGGTACAATATCTTTCCTTTCCCCTGAAATATAAATCCTTAGAGGCATATTGAATCCATTGACGCAGCTATTCCAGCGGAATGTCAGCTTGCCGTCTTTTACATAATACTCAAAAACAGGGATTCTGATATCTCTGAGGTACTGGTCAAAAACTGGTTTCAGGTTAGTTCCAGTTTTATCACTCATGTATTCTTCTATCTGTGAACCCTTTACCACCTGATGATAAAAATCCTTATTCAGTCCCCGCAGGATGCCCCTCCATTTTTCATCATTGTCAACTATCTGACGGATAGTGTGAAGCATGGTTCCTCCCTTATAATACATATCCCCTGAACCTCCGTAATTGACATTATAAACACCTGTTACCGGCCGGTCGTTTCGGATATTCCTCCTGCTCCCAAGTACATATTCCCTTCCGGCATCTTTTCCATAATAGTACTCCACGTACAGGTTTTCAGAGTAATTTATGAAGCTTTCATGGATCCACATATCCGCTACATCTTCATATGTTATGCTGTTTGCAAACCATTCGTGACCTGATTCATGGACTATTATAAAGTCGAATTTATCGCCCCAGCCCGATCCGCTCACGTCTTTTCCCAAATACCCGTTCCTGAAACCGTTACCATAAGTTACGGAGCTCTGATGCTCCATTCCAAGGTAAGGAGCCTCAACCAATTTGTAGCCATCTTCATAGAATGGGTATGGACCAAACCAGTATTCAAATGCTGAAAGCATCATCGGAGCCTGTTTGAACTGGATCTTTGCTTTTTCAAGGTTCTCCTTCAGTACATAATAATCGCAGTTAAGCCTGCCCTTTTCGCCATTGAAGATCTCCGAAAAATGAGCATAATCTCCGATATTAATATTTACGCCATAGTTATTTATAGGATTGGTTACAAACCAGTTATAAGTTGTCGTATTGTTTTTCTGTTTAACCACGCTTCTCAGCCGTCCGTTCGAGACATCCATCAGGTTTGAAGGTACATTTACGCTTATCAGCATGCTGTCGGGCTCATCGTACATATGATCCTTGCATGGCCACCAGAGGCTTGCACCGGCGCCCTGGCATGAAGAAGCCGCAAAGGGCAGATTGTTCTTATCCTTCTTCCATGTGATCCCGCCTTCCCATGGAGGCCTGAGTGAGATCTTTGGCCTTCCGCCATAATTCAGAACCACCGAATAGACCTTGCCTGGTTCCTGCTGTTCCACCATTCGTATCCAATAGACATTGCCTTCCCTGTTGAAGTTCAGCTGTTTCCCATTTTGTTCTGCTCTCAGGAGATTAAGCGGCGGTTGAAGATCAATCTGCATGATGTCATGACTTTTTATAACCTTGTATATCACAGTATTACTGCCATAAATTGTACTGTCTGAAGGTTTCACGGTAACATCAAGATGATAGAATTTCAGATCCCACCATGCTCTTTCGGGAGTTATTGATCCCCTGAGAGAATCCTGACGCGTAAATTTCTTTTGTTCCGGCGCAAGGTACTGGGCGCGGGCAGGTAGTATGAGCAGCAATAGTGCAACAATAACAAAACAGATTCGGAAAGATCTTATCATGTTAGATTTCTTTAAAATAAAAGACAAAAGTAAAAAGATAAAAGTATAAAATATTCTGGTTTAACCCACCCCAGCCCCTCCCAGAAGTGGATCCTCAGGAATTAAACCTCCTTCCAATTAAAAAATTTAGTAGTACTTTTATGCCTTATGAAAAAGTTGTTATTCATTATTTTTCTAACCTGTACGAGTTCCTGGTCCTTTCTGAAGAGCCAAACCATAAATCACTGGGAAACAGCTGTATTCAGTACCGACACCTGGAGATACTGGATTGGGACCTCTGATCCGGGCCAGAACTGGAAATCGTTATCTTTTGATGACAGCCTGTGGCCCGAGGGCCCGGGCGGATTCGGGTATGGTGATAATGATGACAATACCGAAATTCCTCAATGTGCATCAGTTTTTCTGAGGATTAAATTCAATATAAACGACACATCACTGATCGGATCTGCAATATTAAATATTGATTATGATGATGGATTCATAGCATATCTCAATGATAAAGAAATCGCCAGAACAGGATTAACAGGTACTAATCCTTCATTTGATCAGCTTGCTGAAGATCATGAAGCAGAGATGTACAATGGAGGGAGTCCCAGGTCATTTATATTAACCAGTGAAGAAGTTGACAAATTACTTGTTAACGGAGATAACATTCTGACTGTTGAAGTCCATAACAGCTCAGCAACTTCGAGTGACATGTCATCCAATGTCTGGCTTTCATTCGGAATAACAGATGCATCTCATTTCTACAGGCATGTTCCTGACTGGTTTGCACCACCGACTGAATTCATTTCTTCGAATCTCCCGGTTGTGGTTATCAATACTCCGTCAGGCGAAAGTATACCGGATGAGCCAAAAATCACGGCTGATATGAAAATAATCAATAATGGCAGCGGCCAGATCAATTATGTAACTGATCCGGGTAACATTTATACTGACAAAGTGGGTATTGAGATCAGGGGACGCTATTCAGCATCCCTGCCGCAGAAACCATATGGATTTGAAACCCGTGACGCAGCAGGGAACAATCTTAATGTACCGATCCTTGGAATGCCTGAAGAAAATGACTGGGTACTTACAGCAAATTATAATGATAAGGCATTTCTACGTAATTACCTTGCTTTTGATTTATTCAGGAAAATGGGTCACTACGCTCCAAGAACAGTCTATTGTGAAGTAGTGGCGAACGGGCAATACCAGGGAATATACCTGCTCGGGGAAAAAATAAAGCGGGATAGCAACAGGGTGGACATAGCAAAACTTAATCCGGATGAAAATGAAGGTGATGATCTTACGGGTGGATATATTTTTCTGAATGATTATTACAGCTCATCCGACAGCTGGCTGAGTAATTATTCTCCTATTAACAAGCCCGGCTCCGATGTCTATTTTGTCTATTATGATCCTGAACCTGATGTCTTGACACAAATCCAGAAAGCATATTTAAAGGATTTTGTCGATTCTTTTGAGAATATCCTGTACAGCCCTGAATATAAATACCAAAGTACAGGTTACAGGGCCTGGCTGGATGTAAATTCATTCGTCGATTATTTTATTCTTGGTGAATTGTCAAGAAATGTTGATGCCTATAAAAAAAGCAGGTTTTATTTTAAGGATAAAGACAGCAATGGCGGACTTATTCATTCGGGACCTCCCTGGGATTTTGACTGGGCATGGAAAGATATCACCGAAAATTGCATTCATTTTAACCAGACAGACGGTTCAGGATGGGCCTACCGCGTAAATGACTGCGACAACTGGCCGGTACCGCCATCATGGGAAGTGAGACTAATGCAGGATGATGCATTCGCAAATCAGATCCATGACAGATATTTTCTTCTGCGTAAAACCATTTTAAGCGAAACAAGCCTATACCATGTTATCGACTCTGTCGCAGCCCTTTTGGATGAAGCCCAGGAAAGACACTATCAGAAATGGGATATCTTTGGAATAAATGTCGGTACGCCTGAATATGGCGAACAGCCTGTAACATTCAGCGGCGAGATTGAGAAATTTAAAAGCTGGATAAACAGGCGGCTTATATGGCTCGATGCGAATATGGTCGGCGAAAATTCTTCAGGTGATAATGACAAGCCAATTTACCGAGTTTTCCCGAATCCGGCTTCAGATATTCTCCATGTTGAATCAGTTTCAATGATTGAAAGAATCACAGTTTTTAATCTTACGGGAAATCCAATTCTTGATATACCCGATTCCAGTGATTATATAACTTCAGTTGATGTTTCAAAGTTGCCGCCTGGTTTATATATTGTCAGGATCTACTTCCTTTCAGGAGATGTAGTAAGCCAGCGGTTTGTTAAAGAATAGAATATCTGTATGGATGTCTATTGTAGGGGCGTAGCATGCTACGCCCGTGCAACAATAAATAAAAATCCCGGTTACGCCACGGCACTAGTATTTTGCATCCAATAATCATATATTCGATCTAATTGTCTATTTTAGAAAGAAAATTCTAATCCTAAATTACATATCATGAAACGAGTTTCTACTGCTGTTCTTTTTATCTCATGCCTTATGATCTGGAATGCCGGATTATTGCAGGCTCAGAATTCCCCGAGATCCCGTGAATCATTCAATCAGGGATGGAGATTCATCAAATATTTCAATGCCTCGACAGATGCTGTAACAACTGATAAGGAACCTGAAGGGCTTCAGCTTCCTTCAGTTAATGACAACAGCTGGCGCATACTTGATCTGCCGCATGACTGGGCCATTGAAGGTCCTTTCAGCGATACACTTGAAAACGATACCGGTCTGCTTCCATGGAAAGGCATCGGATGGTATAGAAAACATTTTTCATTAAATGAAGCTGACAAAGGCAGCCGTATTTATATTGATTTCGACGGAGCAATGGCCTATTCTGAAGTGTGGGTAAATGGCAAATATGTAGGTGGTTGGCCGTACGGATACACTTCATTCAGGCTTGACCTTACTCCATATGTAAATTTCGGCAAAGATAACCTGATTGCAGTCAGACTCGATACAAAGAGCTGGGATTCAAGATGGTACCCGGGTGCAGGAATATACAGGAATGTCTGGCTGGTAAAGACATCACAACTCCACATTTCCAATAATGGTGTCTTCTGCACAACACCTGAAATCAAGAAAGATAAAGCTGTTTTAAGCGTCGAGGCAGAAGTTGAGAGCCATATTGACCAGCCGGTTACAATAGCAGTCAAAGCAACAGTTTATAAGCTCGATGCAAAGGGAAAAGCATCAGCAGAGCCGGTTGCCGAATCGATAACCCCGAAAGCCACTGTTCCTGCTTCAGCAGATCATATATTCAGACTTGATATACCTGTGAATAATCCTGCTTTATGGAATCTCGAAGATCCTGAACTGTACAAAGTTGCTGTCACAATTTTACAGGGAACAACAGTAACTGATATTTATGAAACCAATTTCGGATTCAGGACGCTTAATTTCACTCCTCGTGATGGATTTTTACTGAATGGGAAAAGAGTTCAGGTTCAGGGAGTATGTAATCACCACGACCTTGGTGCACTTGGAGCCGCATTTAATACAAGGGCCGCAGAACGTCAGCTTGAGATCCTGAAAGAGATGGGCTGCAATGCTGTAAGGACTACCCATAATCCTCCCGCACCTGAGCTTCTTGACCTGTGCGACAGGATGGGTTTCCTGGTTGAGGATGAAGCATTTGATGCATGGAAAACTCCCAAGAAAAGAAGTGATTATAATAAACTGTTTTATGCCTGGCATGAAGAAGACCTCCGGGCAATGGTGCGCCGTGACCGTAATCACCCTTCTGTAATTATCTGGAGCACTGGAAACGAAGTGAATGATCAGAACAATCCTGCACTATCACAAAGCCTGAGGGCAATAATAAAATCTGAAGACATTACAAGACCGGTGACAGTAGGATGCAATTGGGATGAATCAGGGACTAACGGTTTCCAGAAAACTGTCGATGTGTTTGGTATAAACTATCGTCTTTTCAGGTATGATGCATTTTTTGCGTTGAAAGACAATGATAACCTGCCGTTTCATTCAAGCGAATCAGCATCAACGGTAAGCTCAAGAGGTGAGTATTTCTTCCCGATAGTTACAGGTGATCTGGACAAGAACCTGCCAGGAAAAGGTGTGTTCCAGGTAACATCATATGATGTGGCTTATCCCGCCTGGGCAACAACCGCTGACCAGCAATGGACATTGATGGATAAGTACCCCGGAGTATTCGGCGAATTTGTCTGGACAGGTTTTGACTATATCGGAGAACCCACTCCTTACTCGGGTGACCTTACCGCTATGAAACCAGGAACAGAATGGTACAAAAGAGCTAAGGATATGCTTGACAAACAAGGTGTTAAAGAAGTACCATCACGAAGCAGCTATTTTGGGATCCTCGACCTTGCAGGATTCAAAAAGGACCGTTTTTATCTTTACCAGTCCAAATGGAGACCTGATCTACCAATGGCCCATATCCTTCCTCACTGGAACTGGCCTGAAAGAAAAGGTCAGGTGACTCCTGTTCATGTATATACATCTGGAGATGAGGCGGAATTGTTCCTGAATGGCAAGTCACTGGGCAAAAAAAGCAAAGGACAGTATGAATATCGTCTCATATGGGATGATGTCGTTTACCAGCCCGGTGAACTTAAGGTCGTAGCATACAAAAACGGAGCCAAATGGGCTGAAGATAAAATGGTTACAACCGGTAAAGCCTCCCAGCTCTCGGCTTCAGCCGACCGTTCTTCAGTTCTCCCTGATGGTTCTGATCTTGTGTTCATTACTGTTAAAATAGAAGATAAGAACAAACTCATGGTTCCAAGGAGCAGCAATCTTGTTAATTTCAGTATTGAAGGCCCGGGAAAAATTGTTGCAGTCGATAACGGAGATGCAGCAAACCATGATCCCTTCCAGGCATCATACAGGAAAGCGTACAACGGTATGTGTCTCGTAATTGTCAAAGCCGACAAAGGTGCAACAGGTCCATTTGTTGTCAAAGCCGCATCAAAGGGATTGAAGGGTGCCATGGTGGAAATTGGAATAGAGAAATAATATTGTATGGGCCTAGCATGCTACGCCCGTACGACACAAATACTAGAACATATTGTTGTACGGGCGTAGCATGCAACGCCCGTACAACACAAATGCTAGAATTTTATATGAGAAGGGATCCTGTTATTCTTCCTGGTATCTTCAAAAGCTCCGGAAGATGTGTATTTGAATTTGTAATTATATCTTGAGGCAATTTTGCCGGGATCCAGCACAATAGGATATATGCCGGTATTTATACTTGCAGGCTGAAGATTCAATATCCTGAGATTCCATAGGACCGAAAGGAAACCAGTTATGACAAAAACCGGAAGCTTAATATACTTTTTGTCCGGTAAAAGTTCTTTTACCGCAGAATAAGTGTCGGGAGCAATATTAAATGCTCCTTTTATCTGATCATCAGGAATTATCAGCTGAATCAAAGAAACAAAATCCTCCTCGTGCAAAAACTGGACTTTGTTCTCCTTACAAAATCCCGGCAGCCATGGGAGTTTTAATAATATTGAAACAACGCTTGCCGGTTTGCTGAAAGTGGGTCCGATTACTGTACATATACGGACTAGATTAATATGAAGGTCCTCTCTGACAGGCATTTCCGTATACATCCTTTCGATGAGTCTTTTATTTACTCCATACCTGTATTTACCCGGCCGCAGCGGATGTAATTCATTAATCCAATCCGGATTATCCCTGTTTCCTCCGTATGCTGCTGCAGAACTTGAGTAAATAAACTGCTTTACAGAAGATGTCTTATTGGAAATATCAAGGATATTTTTTGATCCTCCTATATCAATATCATACTCCTTCTGCCGGTTACGAACCTTGTTAAATGTGCAGGCCAGGTGAATTACATGTGTAGGCTGTTCTTTTCTGAAAATTGATTCAACGTTATTTTTATCGGTTATACTGCAATTATAAAAGCTGAAGTATTCACCGGGATGGTTTTCGTCAGGTTCTTTTAAATCGATCCCGGTTACCTGTATTTCTTTTGTAATGAGGCTTCTAGTTATTATGCTGCCCAGTGAACCGGAAGATCCTGTAATCAGAACTTTCATAATCACATCCCTGGATAGTTTGGAAACCGGAACTATGCTAATTAAGAAATATATGAAAAAAGAGGATTCAGGGCAAATATATTTTTAAAATCAAAGTATGGGTAAGTCTCCTTTTCAAACTTTTCATAACTTCGATAAAATTTAGTAAAACCTGTCCAAAGTAAACTATTAACAATGAACAGCAAGGATATTCTCTGCTGCCCTTCATGTAAAAAGGTTCTTTCCCCCCGGGATGGGGAAAAATCAATCGAGTCTGTTTCAGAAGGACTCAAATGCAATGTCTGCAACAAAGAATTCCTTAATTCTGACGGTTATCTTGACTTTCTGGGAGGCAAAGGCCTGATTCACAGTAGTAACCGGGACAAGGTTATAAGGTCGATATATGCAAAGATCTATACTCCGGCAACTAACTTCATGTTTCTGTTTTGCGGCGGTGTTGGGAATGCACGGAGAGAAGTGCTGGAAAAACTTGAGATTAAGGACAATTATAAGATTCTGGAGACCGGGATGGGTGCAGGTGAGAATTTGCTATGGGTAAATCAAAAGGCTCGCAACCTGATCTTCTTTGCAATAGATATCCAGAAACAGATGATGATACACTGCACGAGAAATCTTAAGCGATGGAATATAAAAGCAGAAATCTACAGGGCTGATGCTGAGGAGCTTCCTTTCTTTAATGAGAAGTTTGATGTGGTCTTTCACCTTGGAGCAATTAACCTCTTCTCGAATAAAAAGAAAGCTATTGATGAAATGATAAGGGTTGCAAAACCCGGAACAAAAATTGTAATTGCAGACGAAACGGAAAAAGCAGGTAAGCTGTTCAATATCTTTACAGGTGCAAAAGAGATAATTATTCCTCCGATGGACCTGATTCCGGGAGAGATGCTTGACATAAAAATTGAGATAATATGGAAGGGTTATGGTTATGTGATCTCATTTGTAAAACCGCCTGAAAAGAAATGAAAATTGTAACATTTAATTTTTTTTATCGTATTTCACTTATTAAATAAATCCCCAAATT
>JBGPAF010000026.1:0-9059 GCA_041480535.1 Bacteroidia bacterium | reverse complement strand
GGTTATTGAAAACCTTCCCTCAGAGCTTCCATGAATAAGATGAGCTGCAGCGCTCAGATTATTCATAAGTTCCGCATTCTCATCAAGCGATTTCAAAGTGGCCGGTGTTCCGCGATAGCCGTATTTTCTGATTAATCTGTCAATCTCTTTATCTTCCCCGAATTCTTTCAGTCCAGGTGCAAGAATAACCAGTTCCCCGCTATCAGCCATAGCCATCCGGGTTCTGTAGATGCTCTTATTACCCAGCCAGGTGCTTTTAAATTCCGCATGATCGAGAAAAACAACTGCTTTTTTAATTGGTTTGTCGAGAACTGTAAAATTGACTTTTAAGGAAAGCTCTGAGGCCAGCCTGAATACCTCGTAGTCATCGCCTATATATAAACCCCTTATCACAAGTTTACCGGTCTCGTCACGACCGATAACTGTCTGGATATAAACTACAGGCAGATGTTTTATGAAATTTTCAGATGCATAATTAAGAAGTTTTCTGACAGGTGTATCAGCTTTCCCCATCATTCTTTCCATGCCGTAGACAGCGCCGACGAAATGGCTCTTATTTATACCTTCGGGACCTCCGGTGCCGACAAACAGGTTTTTATTATAGTTTGCCATACCGACAACTTCATGAGGTACTACCTGCCCTATGGAGACAATCAGATCATGCCCTCCTTTCACAATAATTTTATTCAGCTGGGCCGGCCATGCATAATTCAGCTTTCCTTCGGTGATTTCAGAAACAAATTCAGCCGGAACTGTACCAACGGTAACAACATCATTTCTCCAGTCGTGTAAGCGGAAGAGATCCTTTGGCACACCTTTGTACATTTCGGAAATCTCCATTTCAGTCATCGGAGAATGAGTGCCAAGAGCCGGAAGTATATCTTTAAGGTTTTCTTTGTAGTAATTAAATATCAAAGTGGTTATTTCGCCTGAGCGGGAATGGAATCGCGTAAAATCAGGAGGAACAACCAGAACTTTCTTCCTCGGTCCCAGTTTTACAAGGGCAGAATATACCCCGTATTCAAGATCATTAGGGCTAAAAACCGTATTTTCTGAACCTGATTGATAGTATATCATAATTTTAATATTTTAAAATTTGATCGTCAATTTGTCCTTACATCCCCCTGCCCCCTTCAAAGGGGGAATATCTTGTTTTTGCCTGTTGCCTGACGCCCGCCGCCTAACGCCTTAAACGCCAGAGTATGCACTGAAGCCCCCGTCGACCGGAATAACTACTCCTGTTACAAATTTTGAAAGGTCCGAAACAAGGTAAATGAGTGTTCCGGTAAGCTCTTCAGGAGTGCCAAACCTTTCCATGGGTGTACTGTTGATTATTTTATTTGTCCTTGGTGTAGGTTTCCCTGTTTTTTCATCCATCAGAAGGAACCTGTTCTGATTTGTAAGAAGAAACCCAGGAGCAATTGCGTTTACTCTTATACCTGTCTTTGAAAAGTGAACAGCAAGCCATTGAGTGAAATTATTAACAGCCGCTTTTGCGGCTGAGTAGGCTGGAATTTTGGTAAGCGGACGGTAAGAGTTCATTGATGAAATATTAATAATGACTCCCGATTTTTGTTTTACCATATCGGTGCTGTAGACCATAGATGGTAAAAGAGTCCCTTTGAAATTAAGATCGAATACCTTGTCAAACCCTTCCAGTTTAAGCCCGAAGAAGGTATCATCGGGATTTTCTGTATCTGATCCTTCCATTTTTTCGACCTTTGTGGTTGCTGCCGGAGAATTTCCTCCGGCTCCGTTTATAAGTATATCAATGATCCCAAACTTCTCGTGGATGATCTTTTTGGAAGCTTCAAGTGACGATTTATCCAGGACACTTGCTGACAGGCCCAATGAAGGTGTTTTAAATTCTTTTTCGATCTCCTGTGCTACTTTCACTGCTGCTTCACCGTTTAAATCGACGATAACAGTCTTAACACCCTGAAATGCAAGAGCTCTGGCCATTTCGGAACAGATCAGGCCGGCACCGCCCGTAATGACAGCTATTTTGCCTTTTAGATTCAATTCGTTCATATTGTGTTGTTTTATTTATCAAATCCGAAATACTCTTTTGCGTTCTTATATGATATCCCTTCAATCAGTGGTTTTATAAGCTCATCATCATCAGGAATAAGCCCTTTTTCGATTTCGGTTCCCACGAAATTGCAGACAATCCTTCTGAAATACTCATGCCGCGGATAGGACAAAAAACTCCTTGAGTCAGTCACCATTCCGACGAATCTCCTCAGAATTCCCAGTGCAGCAAGATCCTCAAGATGCTTTTCCATTCCTGATTTCTGATCGAGGAACCACCAGGCGGCTCCGTACTGGACCTTAACCGGTCTGGTTCCGTCATTGAAGTTTCCTGCCATTGTTACCATCATTTCGTTATCAGCAGGATTAAGATTATAGAGGATGGTCTGTGCAAGCTGGTTCGAATCATCAAGCGAACTGAGAAATCGTGACATTTTCAATGCATCCTGGGGGATACCGATTGAATCCCATCCTGTATCTGGTCCCATCAGTCTGAACATCCTGGAATTATTATTCCTCATAGCGCCTACATGAAATTGCTGTGTCCAGCTTCTTTTGTGGTTCATCCTGCCTAATTCAAGCATAACTGCAGTCTTATATTTTTCAGTCTCTTCCTGTGACAGGCTTTCCCCCTTCAGCAGCATTTTAAGTATCTTGTCTGCTTCACCAGCCGTAAAGGATGAAAAATAAAACCGGTCGAGCCCGTGATCGGACAACCGGCAACCCAACTGATGGAAAAAGTCATGCCTGTTGTCAAGTGCTTCAACAAGAGTCCCGAAGCTATTAATAGTCACGCCTGCGGCTTTTTCAAGCTTCAGGATATAATCCCTGAATTTTGAAGGATCTTCTGTTTTCACCACATTATCAGGACGAAATGTTGGTAATACTTTAATTTCAAATGATCCTTTCAGTTTCTGATGATATTCGAGTGTATCGGCCGGATCATCTGTAGTGCAAATGATCTCTACATTCATCTTCCTGATCATGGACTTTGTGCTAAAGTCCTTTGCTTGCAGCATTTCAGAAGCTTTCTTATAAATTTTCCCGGAAGTTGAAGGAGACAACAGGTCATAAATCCCAAAATACCTGGCCAGTTCTAAATGGGTCCAGTGGTATAATGGATTTCCGGCTGCTACCGGAACTGTTTCGGCCCATTTGCTGAATTTCTCCTCAGGAGTTGCATTGCCGGTGCAAAACCGCTCATTTACACCATTTGTCCTCATGGCCCTCCACTTATAGTGATCACCTTCAAGCCAGGCTTGCCCAAGATTGTCGAACTGCCGGTCCTCAGCAATCATTGAAGGTGAAAGATGGCAATGGAAATCAATAATTGGCTTGTTCTCAGAGAACTCATGGTACAGCTTTCTTGCAGTTTTGGTCTCAAGAAGAAAATCTTCATTAATAAACGGTTTGATCATATTCTTTTTTAAAATATTAAATGTTTTTGCATGCCTTACAGTAATAAACAATTGAGAAACTAAAAATAGCAAATTAATCTGCCAAATCATTATGATGTATGGTTGATAATTCAACATTTTAACGGGTACAAATTGCAAGAAGTGAGTCTTGATTAGTTAACTTTCCAGTCAAAGGTTGTATTTTTGAGCGTAGCTAATATTCGAACTATATCATTTAAACTTTACATTATGAAAATTGAACTCAGATATGCAGTACACCCTTCAGATTTCAAAAAATATGACACTGTGAAACTCAGGAAGGAATTCCTGATCGAAAATATTTTTATCCCTGACGAGATTTCACTTGTATACTCGATGTACGACAGGTATATGGTAGGAGGGGCCATGCCTGTATATAAGGCTCTTAAGCTTGAAACTGCCGACGATCTCAAAGCTGCCTATTTCCTGGAACGGAGGGAGATGGGGATAATAAATGTAGGAGGCGAGGCTGAAATTGAAGCTGCGGGCACCATTTACACCATTGGATTCAAGGAAGCTCTGTATCTCGGTAAGGAGACGATGGATGTTGTTTTTAAATCAGTCGACAGGTCAAAACCAGCAAAGCTTTACATAAACTCAGCTCCGGCTCATCACAAATATCCGTCGAGAAAGGTTACCAGGGCTGATGCTGAAATTGCAACTCTTGGTTCTCCCGAAGCTTCCAATTACAGGACAATTAATAAATTACTGATCAACAGCGTTCTCTCTACCTGTCAGCTTCAGATGGGGATGACCGAGCTTAAATCAGGCAGTGTCTGGAATACAATGCCTGTCCATACTCACAACCGCAGGATGGAAGCATATTTCTATTTTGAGGTCCCGGAAAAGCAGGGGATCTGTCATTTTATTGGAGATCCCGATGAGACGCGCCATATCTGGATGATAAACGAGCAGGCTGTCCTTTCACCATCATGGAGTATCCATAGTGCAGCAGGTACATCGAACTATACATTTATCTGGGGTATGGCAGGAGAGAATCTCGATTACGGCGATATGGATGTCAGGCATCCAGACACTTTAAAATAATATCGGTCTCTGTGTTTCTCTGTGACTTCTCTGTATCCTCTATGTAAGTTTTTGTTTTTCTTAAGTTACACAGAGATCTACAGAGGAGACACAGAGGGTCACAGAGAAGAAAGAATTAAAAAATTGTATATGAAAGATTTATTTGATCTGACCGGGAAAGTTGCCCTTGTAACAGGCGGCACACATGGAATAGGATTGGCGATCGGCTTGATACTTGCAAAAGCCGGAGCAAAAGTATGTGTAAACGATATCCAGGATGAAAAGCTTCTTTTATGTAAAGAAGCCTTCAAAAAGGAGGGAGTGGATGTGTATACCCTGAAGTTCAATGTTACGGATGAGAAAGACGTTGATAAAGGCATTACACAGATTGAAAACAATGTCGGAACAATCGACATTCTTGTTAATAATGCAGGTATAATAAAAAGAATACCAATCCTCGAAATGCCTGTGGCAGACTATAAGCAGGTGATAGATGTTGATCTTGTTGCGCCTCTGATTGTCTCAAAAAGAGTTGCCCCTAACATGATCGCTAAACGAAGCGGCAAGATTATAAATATGTGTTCAATGATGAGTGTTTATGGGCGGAATACTGTTTCTGCATATGCTTCAGCAAAAGGAGGATTAAAACTGCTTACACAGAATATGACATGCGAATGGGCGAAGTATAATTTACAGATTAACGGGATCGGCCCCGGGTATATAGTTACTGCACAAACAGGCCCATTACGTGAGAAAGGTCATCCTTTCAATGATCTTGTAATGACACGAACTCCAGCCGGCAGATGGGGACAGCCTGAGGATGTTGCCAATGCTGCACTTTTTCTCGCATCAAAAGCAAGTGATTTCGTTAACGGACACATACTTTATGTTGATGGTGGTATCCTTGCAAATTTCGGATACGTGAAAGGGGAGAACGATCTGTAAGGCACAACTATTCTTTTTCATCCTCAGGAAGAGGTTTGGCATAAAGGTCCTCAACCCTGACTTTTCCATCGTCCTCATCTTTTGGGAGTTCCGGTGAATATTGCTGCTCTTCGCGTGCTCTCCCGTTAAAATAAAGGATGCATGCAAAAATGGGTAATAATGGCATTGTAATCGCATTCAGGACTGCTGAAAGAATTATGTAAAGCGGTTTTGTAGTAATATCCACCAATGAAGCAGCCTCGCCGGGATCAGCGAAAGCTTTGAAAAAACTACCTGTAAATGGCAGAAGGATAAATCCGGATAATACTACTGAAATAACCAGAAGAATAATTACAAACACTGCGGTCCAGCCCATGTTCGACCAGAAATTCCGATGAGCAAGTACGATTGTCCGGCTGATTGTGTTTGCTATACTTGGTCCCTCAACCATGAGGATTGGAAGAATGAACAGGTACAAGGTCATTATGTAAATGCCAGCAAACAGAGCACCTACGAATAAAAGAAGCAATCCCAGAAAAAGTGCGAATGATCCTGCAATTGCCAGAAAAATCATGATTATCAGGTAAGGGAAAAAATATCGGAGCGAGTTCAGCAAACAATGTAAGAAATTGTTTTCCCTGTCAAGGGGATTGTAAATAACATAGTAATGAAGGATTGTCGTGAACAACAGACTGACGACAGATATTAAAAGCATCGGCCATACATAATTGCTGAGTTTAAGCATTATCTCATCTATATCAGTAACTGATTGTAATTCAGAAATATTAATGAATGTTGACAAATATTGAAGTACCATTCCCATAACAAAGGATATCAGAAAAAGCGGAACAAATTTCTGTTTGTAAAAATCCCATAATGAGTTCACTGCACTGTCGATAGTATGGATTTTATAGAGCGGGTGACTGGTTATCTGATCCATTGTTATGAATAATTTTAGATGAATTCAAAAGTAAGTATTATAATTTTATTTCCCGGGTCTCCATCCCCGTATGATATTTGCGAAGGGAAAAATTGAGTTCTTTTTTCTGGGATTAAATATCCCTTCATTCACCATTTTCACGTCTTCTATTGTAAAGAAGGCTCTGGGGTTAAATTTATTAATGATATCAAGTACCTTTTCAAGCTCATTCCGGTGGACTATTGAATAAACAAGGTGTACCTTCTCCATTGCTCCGTGCGCTTCAATTGTTGTAGCCCCAAATCCGTTGCTGTTAAGGATTTTAACAAGATCCATCCCTTTTTCATTTGTAAAAACCCTGATCATCTGAATTCCCATTGCGAGCTTTTCTTCAATTATCATTCCTACAAAATTACCGGTTGCGAACCCGGCAGCATAAGCCACATAATTTATATAGTTATCAAGGTTTTGCATTATTTTGCTGATTGCGATTATCCAGATCAGAACCTCAAAAAATCCAAGAATGGGAGCTATTTTCCTGTTACCCTTAGAGACAAGAATTATACGCATTGTTCCGATTGAAACGTCGCAAATTCTTGCCAGAAAAATCAAAAGAGGCATAATGGCATAGCTGAAAAAATCCGAGTTGAAAAATAAGGTCTCCATATCATTAAAGTATTGAAAAACAAATATAAGAATTGTTATATATCAATGTAAAATGAAAAAATACCAGATTGAGAAGGGAGATATCCTGAACTTTTTTTATACTTGCCTGTTAAATGACAGGTGTCTGAACTGGAAAGTCTGGCATTTTGATCAGATTCTGGCAATAATATTGACAATCATAATCTAATTACACATTTTAAAAAGTAAAAGTATGAAATTGAGAAGAACAACATTGCTCTTAAGTGTCGTGGCATTGATAATCGCAGGCTTATCTGCCTGTAACCAGGCTCCGGCAAAGAAAAGTACAGATTCCGGAACTGTTTATTACAGGAACCTCCTGTTCAGTGAGACTCCATGGGACATTGAAAAGGGATCGCGCAAACTGACCCCGGAGGAGGCTTCGGAAATTAACAGCTATAAATTTATGTATGACAATTCAGGTCGTCTTCTTTCAGTTGAATTCGTAAGAGGAGATGAACTGCTTGGATATTCCTCAATGAGGGGAGCAGCAAAAATCACCTGTGAATATTCAGGTAATAAACAGATCAAACACTTTTTTGATGAGAATAGCCAGCCTGTCGAATCTGAGGGAGCTTTTACTTCTGAATACACACTGGATGAGAGTGGTAACCGGACAGGTCTTAAATTTTTCGACAGAAATGGACAACCTGTTGAAAACCGGAACAAGATCCATTCATATGTTTGGACTATTCTGGATGACGGAATGGTTCAGGAAAAAAGATATAACCTGGCAAATGAAGAGACAGTGATGAATCCTTTCTGTCCTTTCTATGAGCTTAGATTTGCATATAACGACAAGGGTTATGTTGTAAAAATGGCCAATTATATGGGTGATACACTGTACAATTGTACAGCTGAAAACTGTGGCGATATCGGAGTCTCTTATTTTACCTTTGAACCAAATGTATACGGCGATGTTGAGAGTTTTTCGGTTTATAATGTGACCGGACAAATGTCAAATCTGTACTGGGGATGGTCAAAAAGGATAAGTAAATATGATGAGAACGGGTACGTTCTTGAGACTGCGGTTTATGATCAGGATAATGAATATGTTGGAGGCAAGAGTGTTCCTGTGACACAAAATTCTTACGACAAACATGGTGCTTTGATCGAAACAAGGAACATGGACAAAGACAGGAATATAATCAACAATCCAGAAAATGGTGTTGCAATTACTGAGTACAAGTATGACGAAAAGGGTAACCGTACTGAAACACTGATGTATGATAAGGACAGGAAACCTGTTACTCTTTAACCTGTATACACAAAAAGTTTATGAAAAGAATAGCTTATTTATCGCTTATTCTGCCTTTGATCCTTATTTCCGTTAATGGATGCACCGGGAATAAAAGTGAGAAGAAGCAGGAAGATATAAAAATGACTTCTGCTGCTGAACCTGTTATTGGGCAGGAAACCCTGTTATTGCTGAAAGATCTGGAGGGAAACGGGGATTATGTTAACAGTCAGTTCTTTCCAAGTCTTATTAAAGCATCTGTTGTTAATAACGAACTGGAGAAAAATAATCTTATAGTTGATCTGCGGTCTCCGGAACTATTTTCGAAAGGTCATATAAAAGGGGCTGTAAATAAAAAATTCGAAGAGCTTCCGGGGTATTTTGAAACCGGCATCAAGCCTTTTGAATTTGATAAAATAATTCTGGTTTGTGACGACGGACAGGTATCCAGTTATACTACATCACTACTGCGGTTAATTGGTTACGGAAACATATTTGCGATGAGATGGGGAATGAGCGGATGGAATAAGACCTACGCCCGGGATGGTTGGCTGAAAGGAGCCTCAGGGAAATATGAAAATCGTCTGGAAGTAACTACAAATGAGACCCCTCAACCTAAAGGGATGCCTGATATTAAAACGGGATTTAAAACAGGAAAGGAGATTGGAGATAAAAGATTCAGAAAACTTTTTGCAGATGGTACCGGAAATATTCTGATCACTGCAGATGAAGTTTTCAGCAATCCTGAAAAATACTTTATAATTAACCTTGAAAGAAAGGATAAATATGATGATGGTCATAT
>JBGPAF010000025.1:0-9236 GCA_041480535.1 Bacteroidia bacterium | reverse complement strand
TTTAAATGTAAAGGCGGGATCTGTTTGTAAAAGAAGCGCCGCTGCTAGCTGAGAGCGCTCGGCCATGAGGCGAATGAGCAGTTGCCTGCGTCTTTGTGGATCAAAAGCAGAGGTGGTGCGCAGCAGTTCAGTCATTTCTTGTGCAATCTCCCAAGTCCCCCCGGCAAGAAGAGCGGCGACTTGTTCTTTGCGCAAGGGCGCGCCTGTTTTGGAAAACAAGGTATTGATGAAATAAAACTGCGGCGTGAGGGAAAGCGCTTCGAGAAAAGAAGAGTCATAAGGCGCTGTTAATGATATCTCTATGCGCCATCAGCTATTCAGAAAGACTATTGATTTCAGGTTGCACTAAATCCTGCAGCTATCTCAATTATATTGATTTTTCCTGATAATAATTTAAATCACTTTTCAATTTTTTATCTACCTAACTAAAATGCTTATGAAAAAATTAATTCTGACTGTCATGCTTTTTGTGGTTATTCCCGTCATAACGGTAATTGCGCAAACGATGACTATATCAGGGACTGTTACCTCTTCTGCCGAAGGAGAGGGAGCTATGCCCGGCGTAGCTGTTTCTGTAAAAGGGACAACTACAGGAATCATTACTGATACTAATGGCAAATATTCACTTACCGTTCCATCAAATGCCACTACTCTTATTTTTTCTTATATCGGTATGAAAACACAGGAAATTGAGATTTCCGGACGGACTGTGATCAATGTCATACTCAGTTCGGAAGTTATGGCGCTGAACGAGGTAGTGGTAACTGCCCTCGGAATTTCACGAGAAAAGAAAAGTCTCGGGTACTCGGTCCAGCAGATTGGCGGCGAGGAGCTTAGCACTGCAAGGGAAACAAACTTCATCTCTTCGATGTCAGGTAAAGTATCGGGTGTATCTATAAAACAGCCCAATACGATGGGTGGATCGGCAAATATTGTCATCCGGGGCAATGCATCGCTCCTTGGCAATAACCAGGCTCTGTTCGTTGTTGACGGCATACCTGTTGACAATAGCATAACAAATACCGAAACTCAAAAGATGGGGGGAGGCGGTTTTGACTACGGAAATGCTGCAATGGATATAAATCCCGATGATATTGAATCCATTTCGGTTTTAAAAGGTGCAGCAGCAAGCGCCCTCTACGGATCACGGGCGGCAAACGGGGTTGTCCTTGTAACAACTAAAAAAGGTGTGAAGGATAAAGGGCTCGGGGTCACATTTAATTCAAGTATAGTAATGAGTGAGGTCGATAAAGCCACCATGCCCAAGTATCAGAAAGAATATGGCGGGTCTTATGGTCCTTATTATGATGATGAAAGCGGTTATTTCCTTCTCAGAGATGTAGATGGTGACGGGACTGATGATCTTGTTGTTCCTGTTTTCGATGATGCCTCGTGGGGAGCAAAATTCGATCCTGACCTTATGGTCGTTCAGTGGGAAGCACTTGATCCACTGGCATCGAATTACGGTGAGAAAACACCATGGGTTTTCCCCGAACACAGCGTAGAGGCTCTGTTCAAAACAGGGATGAAAATAACCAATAATATAGCATTTGATGGTGGTAATAATGTGGGCACTTTCAGATTATCATATACAAATGTGGATGAAAAGGGGATCCTGGCTAACAGTTCGATCAGGAGAAATACAATCAGTCTGTCAGGCTCATATGATTTCTCGAAAAAGTTGAGTGTCGAAGCCAATGGGAACTATATAAACCTGAAGGCAGTTGGAAGGTATGGTACCGGGTATGATGATCAGAATCCGATGCAGGTTTTTGGCCAGTGGTTCCAGACAAATGTCGATGTACAGCATCTGCTTGACAATTACAAATCGTCAATTGACGGAACTCAGAGGACCTGGAACTATACCGGTATTCCTACTCTTGGATCACTTCCGCGGGCTTATTATGCCAACAACCCTAACTGGGTACGTTATGAGAATTACAATAATGACGGACGTGACAGGTTTTATGGTTACGCAAAACTTTTATATAAGCTTACTGAATGGGCATCTCTTGAAGGGAGACTAGCAAATGACTTTTATTCGGAATACCAGGAAAGGAGAATATCCATCTCAAGCGCTCAGGCCGGCAGCCTTCCTGATTACACAAAATTCGTCCG
Source organism: Bacteroidia bacterium (assembly GCA_041480535.1). GTDB lineage: Bacteria > Bacteroidota > Bacteroidia > Bacteroidales > VadinHA17 > LD21. The sequence goes on along the minus strand of JBGPAF010000025.1, from coordinate 7,118 downwards.
CACTTTTGATGAATTCAATGCTGATGTAATGTTGCGGTTTAAGAAAGATTTTTCAGATTTTTCTCTGAATGGTCTGGCGGGAAGCAGCACAAGGTCGAATACAATAAAGTCAACACTGGCAAGTACAGAAGGAGGGCTTTCGATCCCAAACTATTTTGCACTTGACAACTCAAATGCACGTATTTTCAATGAAGAAGCAGAAGTGCTCCAGAGGATAAACAGCGTTTATGCCAGTATTTCAACAGGATATAAAAGGTTTGTTTATTTAGATTTAACTTCCAGGTATGATATTTCATCCACGCTGCCCAAAGGTCATAATGCATATTTCTATCCATCTGTGTCTACCAGCTTCATTCTGTCAGAATTATCAGGTCTGAAGAATATGAATTTTCTTTCCTTCCTTAAACTCAGGCTGAATTATGCAGAAGTCGGGTCCGATGCACCGGCGTATAATACAAAACCTGCATATATAACAGGAATACCATGGGGAAACCAGGGATTGTTCTCACTACAGAACAACTTCTATAATGCGAATTTAGCTCCGGCATTGTATAATCCAGATCTTCTTCCGGAAAGGACAAAAAGTATAGAGGCTGGTCTTGAAGTCCGTTTCCTCAAGGACCGGTTCGGCTTAGATTTGTCGTTTTATAAAAACAATACCTTCGATCAGATAATGCCAATAGAGGTCTCCAGAGGATCAGGTTACAGTGCAATGTACATAAATGCGGGTGAGATCCAGAACAGTGGAGTTGAGCTTTCGCTGAATGCAGAGGTTGTAAGGGAAAAAGACTTCTCCTGGAATGTCGACCTGAACTGGTTTAAAAACAGTAATGAGGTAGTCAGTCTGGGCGGCGGCATAGATAACATCCTTCTTTTCAGTCAATGGGATGTTTCAATAAATGCACGCGTGGGCGAGCCTTATGGTGCAATTGTCGGTACAAACTTTGTTTACCTCGACGGTAAGAAGGTTGTTGGTAATGACGGTTTCTACCTCAGAACCGACAATGAAGAAGTCATTGGGAATATTAATCCTGACTGGAATGCAGGTATAAAAAATACTTTCAGGTATAAAGGATTCTCTTTAAGCGGCCTGATCGATATTCAGCAGGGTGGCGATATTTTCTCAGTCAACACAAAGCATGGCTGGTCTACGGGCCTTTATGAAGAGACTGCAGGTCTTAACGATAAAGGCAATCCAAAACGCGAACTGGTCAGTGCAGGAGGTGGTGTTCTTTTTCCAAATACAGTTTATGAGGACGGGCTGACCAATACCACATATGTCGAATGCAATGAATGGGGAACAGCTTATGACTATGACGCATCACCTACAGCAAGATATGTCTTCGATGCTTCCTATGTAAAACTGCGTGAGGTAGCTCTGTCGTACAGTCTGCCAGGGACATTTCTGTCGAATACTTTCATTAAAAACGTTTCAGTCTCTCTGGTGGGACGCAATCTGTGGATCATACATAAAAATACTTATCACTTTGATCCTGAAGCAGCCACGAGCGCGGGAAACCAGCAGGGAATAGAAGATGGGGCATATCCGACAGCCCGAACGTATGGTGTCGACCTTAAATTTGCATTTTAAATTAATTAAGTAATAAATCACTGCCATGAAACAATTGAAATATATAGTATTATTCTTATTCGCCGGGCTCTATTCATGTGAGCTCCCGGATAATGTGAATCCAAAAATGGCTGAAGTTGTGACAGGACAGGCCGTTTTTACTATGGCTGAAGTTGCGCTTATTGAGCAGATAAACAGCCTCGACCAAAATCAAAATACTTCAAGGCTTCTTGCTCAATACAATTCTCAAACTACCTATTATGGTGAAAGCCAATGGAACTTCTATGACAGGAGTCTTCCTGATGCAATGTGGGAAGCTCTCTACCGTGATGTATTGCTAGACTTCAAAGAAGCAAAAAGGCTGCTTGCCCTTGACGGGGCGACTTCCGAAGAAGTCAGAGCAAATCAAAAAGCGATAATCGATATTCTTGAGGTCTATTCATACCATGTTCTGGTTGACATCAATGGAAACGTGCCATATACTGAAGCCCTTCAGGGAAGGGAAAATCCATCACCCGTCTATGATGACGCCGCAACTATATATGGAGATCTCATCGCCAGGCTTGGAGCTGATGCACTGACACTTGATAACGGATTTGCAGGGATGGGTGAAGCTGATGTAATGTATCATGGTGACATTGATTCATGGATCAGGTTTGCAAACTCGTTGCAGTTTCGTTTAGCTATGCGGCTTGCTGATGTAAATCAGGCCTTATCAAAAACCACTGCTGAAGCGGCAATTTCACGGGGGATATTCACTGATCAGACTCAGTCTGCTTCACTTGTTTATTTCGGCATCACCCCTCATGTAAATTCACTTTACTTAAATATGATAGAGCAGGGCCGTTGCGACTTTGTAGCATCCAATACAATAGTGGATACGATGAATGCCATTAATGATCCGCGGCGGCCATACTATTTTACAACAATTGAAGGTGAATATATCGGTGGCAGATATGGTTACAGGAATGTTTATGATCAGTGCTCAGGCTTTTCACCAGCAATGCTGGAACCAGGCTTCCCGGCTATTCTTATGGATTATGTTGAAGTGGAATTCCTGTTGTCGGAAGCTGCCGCAAGAGGGTATGATATCGTAAACGGCACTGCCGTATCACATTATAATGAAGCAGTTTTGCAGAGTGTTCTAGCTTGGGGCGGAACCGCAGCTGAGACTGCCATTTACCTGGCTCAGCCTGAAATTGGTTATAATACTGGAAGCACAGCCGGAGATTTCAGGAAAAAGATCGGACTGCAGAAGTGGATTGCTTTATATAACCGGGGTCTTGAAGGCTGGGCTGAATGGCGCAGATTTGATTCTCCGGTATTTAACGTAGCAAGAAATAAAACTGCTGCTGACATTCCGATGAGAATGCCTTTCCCATACAATGAGAATAACCTGAACCTGGCCAATTATACCTCTGCTTCAGAAGCTATTGGCGGGGATCTGGTATCGACAAAGATTTTCTGGGATAAATATTGAAAATAGAAGAAGTTATAAGAAAGATCAGCAGCATTACGCAAAACCAGGCGAACCAATCACCGGCCTGAGAATATATTGTCCGCACTCCTTTTACCGGCAATTCAGTAATGATTGTCCTGTTCTTCTGCGTATTATAAAAATCCATCTGTGAGAGAACCCGTCCCTGATAGTCTGCTCCCATGGTCAGTCCCTCAAGGGTTGTTCTGAGCATTGAGCACCCGTTCTCAATAGCCCGGAACATTGACAGTTCAGTATGCATATTGGCGGCGCCTCTTGCTGGTTCATCTCCGGGAACTATGAGGATATCCACACCCTTTTTCCCCGCCTGGCGGATGAAGCGGTGAAATTCCATTTCAAAACAGATAGGTGAGGCAATTCTCCCATAAGGCGTATTAATTATTTCAACTAAGTTGCCCTGGTAAAAACTTGCGTTTGGATTTTTCCCTTTGTAATGGTCGTAAGCGATCTGTCCATCGGGCTGGATGGCAAGTATATGGTTTTGATCAGGCCCCTTATAATCACCGGGCACCAGCAGGCTGGGAAAAAAGTAAATCTGATGTTCCTTTGCGAATTCCTGCATGCTCTCGATCAACTGGGCTTCATCTTCTACAAACACAACCGCATTACCGCTGGCCCAGGAAAGGATCCTGATGCCCGAAGGAATGAGCTTTTCTGAAGAAGCAAACAACTCATCCTGAACTTTATATGTTAATGCACGATATTTTTCTTTCTGCCGGAGCTTATCTGTCTCAGGCATGTCGTCTTCATATGCATAAAACATATTGTCTTCCTCAAAGCCAACAATTACTGATACGACCTTAACGGTTCCATTCCCCGGGGCAAAGAAAGCAATGCGGATACTGGCCCATAATATTATTAGAAGAAATAGACTGGTAAAAGCGATAACCGGCAGGCTGACTTTCTTCAGTTCGAATTTTTCTTCCCAGAGCATATTGATGACGGAAGCCAGCCAGCCCACAAGAAAAGAGGGTCCCCATATTCCTGTTATTCAAACAAGCTGTATGACAGGCTTAAAGGAGAACATCGAACCGGTCCAGTGAAGTATGGTTCCCAACTGTTCGACATATGAGAGAAGAAACTGTATCACAATCAGGGAAGCAGGATATACAAGGGTTGAAAGCAACTGATTGCGGATTCTCTTATGCAGGAAACGATCAATAAGGCATGGGATCATTATATAAAGTGTAAAGCTCATCGCAATGAGGATTTTGAACACAAAATCCACTTGTTCTGCAAGACCGATGAAATAAATATGCGATGACAGAAGAATAAAAGGGAAAGCCAGCAGAATTCTCCAAAAACCACGCTGCATTCTGAAATATCTTATAAAGAAAACAGAACCTATCCAGGTTGTAACCGGGAGGTTCCATTTGCCACCCATAAACAACAGAATAACGCATCCTGCCAGGAGCCACAGGAAGTTTAATCCAAAATTTTGTTTCTCATTTTTTTCCATAGTTATCTTATTTTAAATTCATTAAAAGAATATGTCACAGGATAAAAATAGATAAGGGTATACTATTTGTACAAGACAATTCCCGGGAACGGGACATTTTAAAAGTTGAATTGTACATTTGCAAATACGGATTGTACCGGGAGCTTATTTATTAAGCCACTCTTTGAAGCGCTGAACCCTTTCACGGCTTACAACAACTTCATGATTGAAAGTTAATTATTAATTTTTACAGCAATAGGATGTTGTTAATTTTTAGATTCATGTGTCATATCCTCTCCATCACAGGGAGGAATGGAAGGGGAGAGGTAAAGTGAAAAGGACTAACTTATTGACCACCTTTGCCCGGACAGATTACACTTACCATACATATCAAAACAACAAATACTTAACTCTGGCTTTCGTTGGGCAATTTATTCCAACAAACTGTGGTCAAGGCAACTGGTTTTTCGACTCAGATTCCTGCTTATCATATTAAGGTGAATGTTAGCGGAAGTTTAATATAAACCTTTATTTCATGAATTTTCTGATTTGCCTGAGTTCATTCAGCACATATTTTTTGTATCTTGGAGAATATATAAGATCCTCACATAACTTTCAATACCAACTAAACAAAGCAAAATGACAACTTCAAAAAGAATTAACCGTCGCAAATTCCTCGGATCAGCTGCTGCTGCATCCCTGGCATTTACTATTGTGCCCAGGCATGTACTTGGAGGACAAGGTTTTGTTGCTCCGGCAGATAAAATCACACTTGGCTATATTGGGTGTGGAACTCAGGGTTTAAGGGAGATGACAAGTTTAATTGCAGATCCTGAAATTCAGATCGTTGCGGTATGTGATCCCAACAAATTTACAACTGATTATGTGGACTGGTCACTTAATGATGTCCGGAACAGTATCAGAAACGCTCTTGGCGATAAATCGTGGGGTGAAGGATTAAAGGGAATTCCCGGAGGAAGAGATGTAGGTCAGGAATTCGTGCAGAAATACTATGGAAAATCCAAACCTTCAGGAACATATAAAGGGTGTACATCCTATAGCGACTTCCGTGAATTACTCGAAAAGGAGAAGGATATAAATGCAATTAAGATCATGACACCCGATCACCTGCATGCAACTGTTGCTATAGCATCAATGAAAAAAGGGAAGCATGTTGTAACGCATAAACCTATTGCCAATCGTATAAAGGAGTTCAGGTCAACGGTTGAAACAGCAAGAAATACAGGCTTAAGTACACATCTGCTTGCATGGAGCCAAAGAAGCGGTTACGAGGTTGTAAAAAAATGGATAAAAGAGGACGTTATTGGCAATCTTAAGGAGATACATAACTGGTCGAACCGGCCGATGTGGCCGCAATGGCAGACCAATCCGACCGATACGCCTCCTGTACCCAAAGATTTTAACTGGGATCTCTGGCTTGGACCAGTTCCTAATCGTCCTTATCATCCGACTTATACTCATGCTGTTTTCCGTGGTTGGTATGATTTTGGAGCAGGAAGCATAGCTGATATGGGACATTACAGCCTGTTCCCTCTTTTCCTTACTCTTGGAATAAACACACCGGCTCTGAGTGCCGAGGCATACGGAACAACCACCTGTGCGATCCGGGATGGTGTTTCTGTCGGAGTTACAAATGATGTTGCTTTTCCGTTATCGTGCATCATCCGTTTCAAGTTCGCTGCCCAGAGTGAGTTACCTCCTTTTGAACTTTTCTGGTACGATGGCGGTATGAGGCCTCCCGTTCCCGACGAACTGGCAGCAGAAGGCAAAACTTTTTCCCGTGAAGGAATGATGTTCGTTGGTGATAAAGGCAAGATACTGGCAGGCTTCAGGGGTGAAAATCCGGTCCTGATACCTGAAAGTAAAATGAAGGATATAATAACCACACCGACACCTGAAGCTAATGCTCGCAGGGGTAACGATGTATGGGTCGAAGCATTTAAAAACAACACACAGTCACCGGGAAGCTTTCTTTACGCAGGGCCGGTTACAGAAACAATTCTCTTGGGAGCAGTTGCATTGAGGGCAAAGAAAAAAGTAGAATATGATTCAGTAAATATGAAAATCACAAATGTTCCTGAGGCAAATCAATTTCTTACAAGGGAATACCGTCCAGGCTGGGAACTTTGAAAGAAAGGTATAGAATTGCTGAAGAAATACCTGTTTTAAAGAGGCGTGGGATATGAAGCGTTGAGTGTCTATATAATGGATTTAAATTGCACAACACGTTAAGTAAGTATAATTTAAATTTATGAAAGATTCAGAAGGCTCTCTGAATCCCTGTCATTTCGAAAAATCTTTTTGAAGTATAAAAAGAAAACAATTTGTAAATGATATGGTAGAAATGTAGAAATTGCCGGTTTTTGAATTCAGCACCTGGGGGCTTCTTTTTAATAACCTATCTGAAATTATCAGATTAATTTTATGGTATAATTGTTTTAAGGAATGATTTTACATCAGGATAGTTTTCAACAATACGATAAACTTCACATTCCCTGCAATTAGTATTCTTACAGAGCGTCCCCTTTTCAGATGCTTCCCAGCACAGATAAGTTTCACTTAGGTAAGCCTGGCATTTTTCACGTTCATCA
>JBGPAF010000024.1:0-9298 GCA_041480535.1 Bacteroidia bacterium | reverse complement strand
TAGCTCCCCTATTTTGCAAAGCAGAGAAGGGTTTGGGGGATCAGTTCATAAAAAAACTATTTAGTTATTGCCTCATATCTCTGTTGAAAAAAAGAATAAGTCAACTCTCCGTCTTACTGCGATAATCTTTATATTTGTTGGATTCGACAGGAGGGCAGATATTCTTCTGGTTATTAATTAATTGATATGAAGAGAGTAAAGCTAAAGGTTTTGGGGATTTCTTACAGCCAGACTCAGTCGGGAGCATACGCTCTTATACTGGTTGAAGAAAATGGTGAACGAAGGGTCCCAATAATAATCGGAGGCTTTGAAGCTCAGGCTATTGTGATAAAGCTTGAAAATCTGGATCCTCCCAGGCCATTAACTCATGACTTATTCAGAAGCTTTGCAGCAGAATTCAATATTTCCATTATTGAAGTCATGATCTATAAACTCGAAGAAGGTGTATTTTATTCCAGGCTCCTCTGCAATAATGGAGAAAAAGAAATATCTATCGACAGTCGCACCTCTGATGCTGTTGCCCTTGCACTGAGGTTCGGATGTCCTATTTATATAACTGAAGAAATCCTTGAAAAAGCCGGTATAACAATCACTCCTGCAGAAGCAGATACTTCAACAGAAACAGATAGTGATAGTCTGTTCGAAGCCGGCAATTCAAAATATGATAACTATTCGGATGAGGAACTTTATAAAATGATTGATGAAGCGGTTAAAACCGAAGATTATGAACGAGCCGCTTCAATCAGGGATGAAATAGATAAAAGAAAAAAAAGACAGGAGTAAATTCAGACTGTTTGCCATCCCTCTTCCTGAAAGAGCAAATATTCAACACAAATAAAATGAGACGCAAAGTATTATTCATCCTCTTGCTGGTTCTTGCAACCGGCTATTCTTATGCGAAGGATTATAAGGTCACTTCGCCTGACGGGAAAATTGTTGTAACCATAAGTGCCGGACCCGATCTGAAGTGGTCGGCTGCCTACGATGGTAAGGAAACAATCACCTCCGCAAAAGCCGGAATGGTGCTTGGAGACGGTAGCATTTTAGGGCAGAATGAGAAAATCAAAAAGGTAACGCCGGGTAAGATAAACCAGATTCTTGAACCTGTGATTGCTTACAAAAGATCAAAAACACCAGATAATTGCAATACTCTGCTTATTGCATTCAAATCGGGCCTGTCGGTTCAGTTCAGGGCCTATAACGACGGTGTGGCTTACAGATTTGAGACCTCACTAAAAAATGAACTTATTATTAAGAACGAAATTGCTGAGCTGCAGTTCCCCTCAGGTTCATATGCATGGTATCCCCTGGAGGAGAGTTTCATGTCGCATAATGAAAGGATTTTTATTTATTCATCACTTGATACAATTACAAACAAGCATCTTGCAAGTCTTCCGGCTCTTTTCAAAGCCAACGGAGTGAACGTGCTTGTTACTGAAGCCGATATTGAAGATTATCCGGGCATGTGGCTCAGAGGGGCAGGTTCAGGAAAACTAACTGGAGTACAGCCTGGATATCCTGAAACAGAGAAGCTTAACAGGGATCGGGATCTATATGTTACAGGAACCAAAGATTATATTGCCAAAACAAAAGGCACACGAACTTTCCCATGGAGAGCATTTGTTATAGCCGGCAATGATGGCCAGCTTGTGGAGAGCGATATGGTTTTCAGGCTTGGTTCACCAAGCAGGTTGACCGATACAAAATGGATCAAGCCCGGACAGGTAGCATGGGACTGGTGGAATGCAAACAATATTTACGGAGTCGATTTCAAATCGGGTATAAATAATGATACCTATAAATATTATATCGATTTTGCAGCCAGGAACGGAATTGAATATGTAATCCTTGATGAAGGATGGTACAAAACCGGAACCACGGTTCTTGAATCTATCCCGGGGATAAATGTTCCCGAACTCTGCCAATATGGTGCAAGTAAAAATGTTGGTATTATTCTGTGGGTTGTCTGGAAGACTTTCTGGGATAAGATCGATGAAGCTGTTAACCTGTACGAAAAATGGGGTGTAAAAGGGGTCAAAGTTGATTTTATGCAGAGGGATGACCAGAAAATTGTCAATTTCTACTACGAAGCTGCAAAGAAAACAGCTGACCATCACCTTCTTATTGATTTCCATGGAGCTTATAAGCCTGATGGCCTTCAGCGTACTTATCCGAATGCACTTACACGAGAAGGTGTCAGGGGCATGGAAAATGATAAGTGGGAGAGGAACATAACACCGGATCATGATGTTACACTGCCATTCACAAGAATGGTCGCAGGACCTATGGATTTTACTCCCGGAGCCATGGTGAACATGGACAGGTCTAATTTCGCTCCTAGGTTTACCCGTCCGGCAAGTCAGGGAACCAGGGTTCACCAGATGTCGATGTACGTGGTCTATGAAAGTCCCCTTCAGATGCTTTCCGATTCTCCTTCAAATTACATGAAAGAACAGGAATGCACTGATTTCATTGTAAAAGTGCCAGTTGTGTGGGACGATATAAAGGTGCTTGACGCGAAAATTGGCGATTATCTCCTGCTTGCACGGCGTTCCGGCAATGACTGGTTTGTGGGTGGCATGACAGACTGGAACGGGCGTCAGATGGAACTTGATCTTTCATTCCTTCCTGCCGGGGAATATGTGATGGATGCTTTCCAGGACGGCATAAATGCCGACAGGTACGCTCAGGATTATAAGCATCTGAAAAAAGATGTCAGATCGGGAGATAAACTGAAGATAGAAATGGCACCGGGAGGCGGCTGGGTTGCAAAAATATATGTAAAATAGACTTGTTAAGATTTCAGAATGAAGCAATATCTTGAACTTCTTGATCATGTCCTGAAAAACGGCACCGGGAAATCCGACAGAACGGGTACCGGGACTATAAGTGTATTTGGCTATCAGTTGAGGTTTGACCTCAATGAGGGTTTCCCGCTGATGACCACTAAAAAACTTCATCTTAAATCTATTCTGCATGAGCTTCTCTGGTTCATTTCGGGTGATACAAATATTAAGTATCTGACTGACAATGATGTAAAGATATGGAACGAATGGGCCGACAAGGACGGCAATCTCGGACCGGTTTATGGGTACCAATGGCGCTCATGGCCAACCGCCGATGGCAGGAAGATCGACCAGCTGAGTAATGTGATCACCTCTATAAAAAAGTCACCCGATTCGAGGCGCCATATTGTAAGTGCGTGGAATGCAGGGGAGATAGATAAAATGGCTCTTCCTCCATGCCATATCCTTTTTCAGTTTTATGTTGCCGACGGAAAGCTGTCCTGTCAGCTGTACCAACGGAGCTGTGATATTTTCCTGGGGATTCCGTTTAATATTGCATCGTATTCCCTTCTGACATTGATGGTGGCTCAGGCAACATCGCTTAAGCCCGGAGAATTCATTCATACATTGGGAGATGCCCATATTTATCTTAACCATATTGAGCAGGTGAAGCTGCAGCTGACAAGGAAGCCGTATAAGCTGCCAAAAATGACAATAAATCCTGATGTGACCGATATTACTAAATTCAGGTACGAAGATTTCACATTATCGGATTATGTTGCCCATCCTCACATAAAGGGGGAAATTTCAGTATAAACAGAAGATCATGATTTCAATTATTGTAGCAGTATCTGACGACTGGGGAATCGGGAAGAAAAATGAGCTCTTATGGCATATTCCGGAAGATCTTAAGAGATTTAAGAAACTCACTTTGGGGAAGTGCGTGATAATGGGTAAGAAAACATGGGAATCGTTGCCGAAAAGACCGCTTCCGGGACGGAAAAATATTATTCTGACAGATGTTCCTGGTGAATGTATCGACTGCTCGGAAACAGCATACTCAATCGAAGATGCCCTGAGTAAATGTGAAAAGGGCGAAGAGGTTTTCGTGATCGGCGGCGGGAGTGTTTACCAGCAGTTCATAACTGTTGCAGACAGGTTATATATAACTCATGTTCACAGAAAGGCTCCGGCTGATGTATATTTCCCGAAGATCGACAGAAGGAAATGGAAGATCACAGAAAGGGAGGAATGTATATCGGAAGATGATAACAGGATCCCATATTCCTATATAATATACGAAAGAAAAAAGAGAGGCAAATAAAATCAACGGCTTTTAATACGTTGGGAAATACGTTTTTTTACGATGCCTTAAGAACCTTCATGTCAATCCTTTCGAGCTTACGGATTGCATAATCGGTTGTTATTGTCAGCTCTTTGGTATCTTCTGAAGGAGAATCGAACATTGCATCGAGCATAATTGCCTCGCAGATCGCTCTCAGCCCCCGGGCTCCCAGTTTGAATTCAATTGCTTTATCGACAATAAAATCAAGAACTCCTTCCCCGAAGGTAAGGTCGATATTGTCCATTTTGAAGAGCTTGATATATTGTTTTACAAGAGCATTTTTGGGTTCTGTAAGTATTGCTCTCAGAGCTTCCCTGTCGAGCGGATTAAGATGAGTTAAAATGGGCAGTCTTCCGATGATTTCAGGGATCAGCCCATAAGCCCTCAGGTCCTGGGGAGCTATGTACTGAAGCAGGTTTTCCTTGTCAACCAGATCTCTCTTTTTGGATGCACCGTATCCTACAACCTGGGTATTAAGCCTGTGCGCGATTTTCTTCTCTATTCCTTCGAATGCACCTCCGCAGATAAACAGTACGTTCTTGGTATCGACGGGGATCATTTTCTGCTCAGGATGTTTCCGTCCACCCTGGGGAGGTACATTAACTATTGATCCCTCGAGCAGTTTCAGCAAGCCCTGCTGCACACCCTCACCCGAAACATCGCGGGTTATTGAAGGATTATCTCCTTTCCTGGCGATCTTGTCCAGTTCATCAATAAAAACAATTCCTTTTTCAGCTGCTTTTACATCATAATCAGCATTCTGAAGAAGCCGTGTAAGGAGGCTCTCAATATCCTCACCAACATATCCTGCCTCGGTAAGAACTGTTGCATCAACAATTGTGAAAGGGACATGGAGCATTTTAGCAACTGTCCTTGCCAGAAGGGTTTTTCCGGTACCGGTTTCACCTACAAGGATGATATTTGATTTTTCTATATCAATATCATCGGCATCAGGCTTTTGCATAAGCCTTTTGTAATGATTGTAGACGGCAACGGAAATAATCTTTTTTGCCATATCCTGCCCGATGACATACTGATCGAGGAAGTGTTTTATTTCGGCAGGTTTAAGGAGGTTGATAGTTTCAAAACTGATGTTCTTTTTTGTGCCGAGCTCCTCGTTCATAATACTGTGAGCCTGCTCAATACAGTGGTCACATATATGTCCTTCGAGACCAGCAATGAGAATGCTGACCTCTTTTTTGGTCCGGCCGCAAAATGAACATTTATCCATTGATACTATCGTTCAGTTTTCTGGAGGATCTCATCGATCATCCCATATTCTTTAGCCTCTATTGATGTCATCCAGTGATCCCTGTCAGAATCTTTTTCAACTTTTTCCAGAGTATTGCCGGAATGAAGTGCTATTATCTCAAAAAGCTCTTTTTTAAGTTTCATGATCTCACGTGCCTGGATCTCTATATCTGAAGCCTGTCCTTCAAATCCTCCCATGGGCTGGTGGATCATTATCCTCGAATGCTTCAAAGCTGATCTTTTCCCTTTTGTACCGGCAGTAAGAAGAACTGCTCCCATCGAAGCTGCCATACCGGTGCAGATAGTTGCAATATCAGCAGAGATATACTGCATCGTGTCATATATTCCCAATCCTGCGTTGACCGCTCCGCCGGGAGTATTAAAATAGATCTGAATATCTTTTCCGGGATCAACAGAATCAAGGTATAACAGTTGGGCTTCTATAATATTGGCAACATAATCATCGATAGGCAAGCCAAGAAAGATGATCCTGTCCATCATCAGGCGTGAAAATACGTCCATTGATGCAACATTAAGCTGCCGCTCTTCGATAATTGTAGGGGAAATATAAGCATCTGCAGTTATTGAAGCATATCGGTGCAGGGAGAGACTGCTGACTCCATGCTTGCTTCGGGCGTATTTTCCAAAATCACTTAAATTACTCATAATAAAAATCTTAAGATTAAAACCCAAAATTACAAAAATTATTGCAGATCACTGCAATGCATTGATTACTATTCAAAAAGCTTGTTGAATTCTTCAATTGTAACTGTTTTGTTTTCAAGCTTCACCATTCCCTTTAACAGCTCTATGACTTTTTCTTCCAGAATTTTGTCAGCTATTTTTTTGGCATCTTCTTCACGTTTCAGGGTCTCTTTGGCGTAGTTTGACACCTGTTCATCGGTGGCATAAAACAAACCATACTGGCGGAACTGGTATCTGGCGATATTTTCTGCTTCTTTCTGAAGTTCCTCTTCAGTTATTTTGACATCATTCATCCTGGCGACCTTGTTCCGGATCAACTGCCATTTCAGGTCATCCTTAAACGAGCCGAATTCTTTTTCTATCTGCTCTTCAGTTGTTTTCTCATTAACCTTAAGAAGCCATCTTTTAAGGAACTCTTCAGGAAGCGAAAACTCGGTTTTTTCAGTAGCAAGTTTCTTCAGATCGAGAGACAGTTTATAGTTGCTCTCATTTTTAAGGTTAGTGTTGATTTCTTCGTCTATCCTCTTCCTGAAATCTTCTTCCGAACTTACAACACCCTCACCATATATCCTGTCAAAGAGCTCCTGGTTAATTTCTGCAGGGTGGAAACGGCTTACTTCATTGACAGTAAACCTGAAGTCGCCATTGATTCCCGTTACCTCATCTTTCTGTTTCTTAAGCAGGCCGGCAATCTCAAAGTCATTTGGAAAAGCTTTTCTCAGGTCAAAATCAATTGTCTCTTTTTCTGCTCTTCCGATAAATTGCTTTTTGATCTTTTTATCCTTGATTATATCTATTGACAGCGTGGTATCATCTGCTATAATTCCTTCAGCAACCGGGTTGCCATCTGCATCGAGGGCTTCAATCTTTCCCTTCAGCATATCTTTTTCCTCCGAGAGGTCAGCTTTTTCGAATTTACCATACCTGCGTGTATAGTTTTCGAGATAGTCATTCTTCATCTTTTCATCAGCATCTATCTCATAATAAGGAACTTTGTTCTTATTGCTGAGCTTTAATTCAAAAGCAGGTGCAAGACCGAGATCGAATGAAAATGTAAATGATTCCTGAGTGTCGAAGTCAATCTTTTCCTGGTCGTCCATTCTGGGAAGGGGATCTCCAAGGACCTCAATCTTTTCGTCGGCAAGATATTTCTGGATGTTCTCTGTCACTACCTTATTGATCTCATCGATCTGAACAGCTCTCCCGTACATCTTTTTTATGAGGCCAATCGGGACCATTCCCGGGCGGAATCCTTTAATATTTGCTTTTTTGCGGTAATCTCTCAGGACCTTTTCCACATTCCCATCATAATCAGCCTTATCAACCTGGATTTTTAAGACAGCATTCAGATCATCAATATTTTCCTTAGTGATATTCATTTTGTTTGTTTATTGAGTATTTAAAAAATCCGCCAAAACGCACAGTAAATGATGGTTACAGGCGGGTTGCAATGTTGTGCGGATGAAGGGACTCGAACCCCCACGTCTTTAAGACACAAGATCCTAAGTCTTGCTCGGCTACCAATTACGACACATCCGCGGAAAAATCCCCGCAAAAATATAGAAAATAATTATTAAAACAAAGAGAGGCCGTTACCTGCGAAGTTCAAAGTTTTTGCCAAGATACACCTTTCTTACATGTTCATCTTCAGCAAGTTGTGCCGAAGTGCCAGACATCAGTATTCGTCCTTCGAATAGAAGGTAGGCACGATCGGTGATGGAGAGTGTCTCATGGACATTATGATCTGTAATAAGGATGCCGATATTTTTTCCTTTAAGTTTAGATACTATTTCCTGGATGTCTTCAACTGCAATAGGATCAACCCCGGCAAAGGGTTCGTCAAGCAGCATAAATTTTGGCTTAAGGGCCAGTGCCCTGGCTATCTCTGTGCGCCTTCTTTCTCCGCCTGAAAGCTGGATACCTTTGCTTTTTCTTATTTTCTGAAGGCCAAATTCACCAATGAGCGTCTCCAGGCGCTCAGCCTGTTCATTTTTAGAGAATCCCGACATTTCAAGGACCGCCTTGATATTGTCTTCAACAGAAAGATTCCTGAAAACCGATGCTTCCTGGGCAAGATAGCCGATGCCTTTCCTGGCACGTTTATACACAGGCAGTGTTGTAATTTCTTCCTGGTCAAGAAAGATCTTACCCTCCCTTGGTCTGATAAGTCCCACAATCATATAAAATGAGGTGGTTTTGCCTGCTCCATTCGGCCCCAGCAAACCTACAATCTCGCCCTGTTCAACTTCTATTGAAACATTGTCGACAACTGTTCGGTTGTGATATTTCTTTACTAGATTTTCTGTATATAGTTTCATTCCTGTATGGCTCTTTATACATTTTCTGTTTTGGCCGAAGAGTCATCATCCATGAATGCTTTGTGCTCTTTCTCTTTTTGTTTAATTACCCCGGCAGAGATAAAGATACTGACTTCATAAAGAATAAGAAGCGGTATTGCAACAAGGGTTTGAGAAAATACATCAGGCGGGGTAATTATTGCAGCAACAATAAAAATAACAACAATTGCATGCTTTCTGTATTTTCTCATGAAAGCGGGAGTGATGACCCCTATTTTGGTAAGGAAAAATGCCACTATCGGAAGCTCAAATATAACTCCGGTTGCGAGGCAGATTGAGGTTATAGTACCTATAAATGATCTGACATTAATCTGGTTAACCACGTCGGCACTTATCTTATAAGAGCTCAGGAAATGAATTGAAAGTGGAGCAAGCAGGTAATATCCAAACAGGACACCAATGAAAAAAAGCAATGATGATGCAAGAACAGCACCCCTTGCATGTTTTGCTTCATTCGAATGGAGGGCCGGCTTAAAAAACATCCAGAATTCGCGTATTACAAAAGGAAAGGCAAGAATAAGACCTGCTACAAGGGCAACCACAATATGAGTAGTAATCTGCCCTGCCATTTTAATGCTTATCAGGTTCAATGTTTTTGTATTGATGCACATTACGTCAGGATTCTTAAAATTAAATATCCTGGCTATATAATGACCGAACTCACAAAACATCCTGTTGGAAATAAAATCCGGATCTTTTGGAGCCAGAACGACTTTATCGAAAAGTACATTTTTAAAGATAAATGCAACAATCATCATAACCACAATGGCAATCAGAGATCTTATTATATGCCATCTTAGTTCCTCGAGATGTTCAAGAAATGACATCTCCCCCTCATTATTCTTCCCATTTTT
>JBGPAF010000023.1:0-9349 GCA_041480535.1 Bacteroidia bacterium | reverse complement strand
TACGAAGCTTCATTGGTTGATATCAACCCTTAATTATTATAAAGTTAGCAAAGTTACCAATATTTTATCGTTTCAAATAAAATTACCAGCGTTACATTTTAAAGTGATACAATATTTAAACACCGGCAATTCTCCGCTTGTACTCCGCCAGGGCTTCATCAAGCCGTTGTTTGGCGGTCGTATCTCCGGGTACATTATGAGAGGGATGAATGTAAAGCTTCACACCTCTGTCCGCCAGGATCTCAGCGACTGTCGTAATTGTCATCCATACGCAAGTCACAAAGGCCATTGTTGAAACCGGACCGATCTTATCCTGATGGTTCTTAAGAGGAACAGTAGCATCTTCTATAGGAGCACAAGTATCAACTACCACATCGGCCAGGTCAAATATTGTCTTTCCGCATGAATGTCTTGTCTTTTTACCTTTTGCAGCTGCAGCTGAACCAAATACAATCACTTTCATACCCTTATTCCTGGCTTCCAGGGCAATGTCGATATTCACATTATTTATTCCGGAATGTGAAAAGAGCCACATAATATCCCGCTTGTCAAAATCGTATCCTTTCATGATCTCTTTTCCGTATCCTTCAACACGCTCAAGGAAAACAAACTGGTGCACTCCCATCTCACCTGTTATCCTGGTAAAGAAGGTAAGAGGCAATTCGATCATAGGGTGAAATCCCACGAATCCGCCTATCCTAGGGTACATCTCTTCTATCGGCAAAGTTGCATGACCGCACCCGAAAGTATGAACCCACCGGTTGCATTCAATGGTGTCAGCCATCATCTCTGCTGCCTTTCTGATATTTTCCATCTGTGTTTCTTCAATGCTGGTCATTATTCCCCTTGCATTCTCAAGCCACTGTTTTGCTAACATATTATGCTATAATTAATTATTTATTGATTCTCAGGTTTTTAAGAATTATTGTGCACAAAATAATCATTATTATTGTCTCTGTAAACATTACTGTAATCATATTACTGATACCATATTTCTGGGATATGATCCCCATCCCATAGTTTACCAGCATATTCCCAAGAAGTGCAATTGTGAGCACGAAGCTGAATGCAGTTCCGGAGAGCTTTTTATACCTTTCCCCGACAAATCCAAGCATTACCGGAAAACCTCCGGCCAACCCTGCACCCACCAGCATGAATCCCATTAAAGCAACCTCGATATTTATTCCGGATATAATGCATATTAAACCAAGCAGGATAAATATGAATGAAGTAATTACGATTTTTCTTACCGGAATATATCTTAATACTGTCCCTGTAAGCAGTCTCATTATAACCATTCCGGCTACAAACAGCGTTAATCCATAGAGTGCTACACCCTGGGAAACCGAAAGATGATCCGAGAGGTAAGTGGTTGTCCAGTTGTTCATCAATCCTTCAAAACTGCTCTGGAAAAAGAGGAAGAAGGCTATCAGAAGCAGGACCTTATCTTTAAGAAGATCCATGAGGTTTTTAACCGGTATGTCCTGCGCCATTTTTGGCGGGGGAAGCTTTATGACCGCAAAAATGATCCCGGTAATAAATGAAAGAATACCTACAGCAGCAACAGTTTTTTCAAACCTTAAATGCTCCCCGAGAATACCAAGTATAAGAGGCATTCCCAGTGCACCTATTCCGAAAAAGACACCCAGCAGGCTGATATTGGCGGTTTTGTCATATTCACTTATATCCGATACAAGAGCATTGGTGGCCCCATTTATTACACCTCCTGTTAAACCCACAATGAAAATAAACACTTTCAGAAGGCTGGAAGATGAGGTAAACGCAACACCCTCAAATCCTGCTGCCAATAATATGCAGGAGACTGTCATCAGGATTTTAAATCCGTATTTATCTGCAACAGGTCCGAACAATAGTGACCCGGCCAGGATTCCAAGCGGCAAAATGGAAAACAGGGTTCCGGCTGCGATATCGTCAAGAAGAAATTTTTCTTTAAGCTCAGGAGCAATGGACCCAAGAGTTATCAATGCTATGCCGAAGAGAAGCATTCCAAGGCAGGCGGACCAGAAGACCACTCTTTTGTTATACATAATCAGTATTTTGAAGAATTTAAGATCCGGAAATTCTTTAATGCAAGGAAACCTGCACCATATACTCCTGCATCTCCTCCCAAGGATGAAATATCAAGAGCTACCTGGGTAATACTTATTGGTTGTGCCCATCTGAAAGCCTCTTTTCTGATCGCAGGTATTAATTTTGTCGCCGGACCAAAAACACCCCCGCCAAAGATTATCTTTTCAGGATTAAAAAGGCTTACAATATTTGCGACAGCCATTCCCCAGAACTCAATACATTGTTCAATCACCTCAAATGCGAGAGAATCACCGGCTTCATAAGCACTGAACAGATCATGAGCATTGATGCTCTCAAAATCCCTGCTTCTGAGTATCCCTGAATAAGATCTGTCTTTTCTTAATAAATCCCTTGTTACTCTGGCAATTCCTTCTCCTGAGGCGTGATATTCAAAACATCCGCACTCAGTATATTTATCTTCAAATGGCCTATTCAATGCCATCCACCCTATTGCACCTGCGATATCATGACTGCCACGCAATACTTCGCCGTTAACAAGTATCCCTGCTCCTATACCTGTCCCAACCGCAAGAAATACAGCATCTTTACAGCCTCTTGCGTTGCCTGTCCACACCTCGCCGAGAATATGACAGGCCCTGTCGCTGTCAATAACAACAGGAATATCACCGGTAACTTCCCTGACCTCAGCCAGCAAAGGATATTCGTTCCATCCGGGAATATTAGGCGCCCATACAATATTTTTTTTGATATCGCTTACACCCGGAACCGAAATGCCTATTGAGTCAATAACAGATCCATTGCGATCAGCTTCTTCAATTAATTTACTGATTTTCTCAGTAACCAATTTACCCACCGCAGAACCAATGCGGCCTTCCAGGGGAACGCTCTCCTTAAATAAAAGTAAACCATCTTCAGCAAAAACGGCTCCTGCTAGTTTTGTCCCTCCCAAATCGATCCCTAAAAGTGTCATATTATTTCAATACGTTCTTTGGTTCAATTCAAAAGCTCATCAATTCTTACAAACCGGTAATCGCGATCTTTTAATTCACTGATAAGTTTAGACAGATAAAGATATAACTTATCTGTTCGCCGGGGATCAGTGCCAATATGAATCAGCAGAATAAATCCGTCCAAACCTGAAACAGATTGCTGTTCGCAAGAAATTATTGAGTTGTAAATAGTC
The DNA here is from genome assembly GCA_041480535.1 of Bacteroidia bacterium. Classification (GTDB taxonomy): domain Bacteria; phylum Bacteroidota; class Bacteroidia; order Bacteroidales; family VadinHA17; genus LD21. Next base: position 6,114 of record JBGPAF010000023.1, on the reverse strand, counting down.
TTGCTGTCAACATACTGATTTCCCATTTCAGGGTAAGTATAATCAGTATTGCTGCGGGTTCCGCCGGTGAAATTAATAAGCTTTAATCCCGACTCATACGACCATAATGCAATCGAGTCGTTGTACCATTCATAGGGTGGTAAAAAGTAAATGGCATCTTCCTTTTCAATTCCAAATCTTCCCATCTCAGAGTAGGAGTTATTCAGGTCATCGATGAATTCTTTTTTACTAACCAGCAGACTGTCCCTTTTGGTCCAGTCACAGTAAAGCAGATGCCTGTCGGAATGGGAACCCAGGTAATTTCCGTTTTTTAAGAGCTTTTTTATAACAGGTGCGAATTCTTTATTCCTGTAAAAATTTCCAGTCAGGAAAAATGAAGCTTTTAAATTTTCCTTTTCAAGTATTCCAGAAATGTACTCCCCTCCGTCACCGAATTCATCGCCCGTAAAAACCACTGCAATATCTTTCGCGGCCGTATCTCCCCTTACAATTGCACCATGGTTATAAGTGAAATGCTTATCCCTGTCCCTGCAGGAATACACCGCCACCAACAGAAAACAGATGTATACGTACTTCACAATGTTCCTTCCCATAATCAATCCCAAATGCTTTAATGCCTTTACTCCGTTACGCCGTTATGCCGTCACGCCTTTATACCTTCATGCCTTCAATAAAGACATGTACTATATCATAATTCTTATCGAAAACAATCAGGTCAGCCTTAGAGCCGGGTTCGATTATTCCCTTATCCGGAATTTTCATAACCTTTGCTGGATAAGCCGATGCCATCCTGATAGCTTCTTCAAGAGGTATTCCGACATTTTCAACACAGTTTCTGACTGCTTTCATCATTGTCAGCCGTGATCCTGATAATGTACCGTCAGGCAAAGTGAACCTATCTTGTTGCCGTACATGCAAATATGAGTCCGATAAATTCTCTTCGACTGCGTCAGAGACTAGAAAGAGTCTTTCCTTCATCAGCTTTTTGGCAATAGATATCATATTGTAATCTACATGGATTCCATCGGCGATTATGCTCGCAAAAATATTTTCAGATTCGAATACTGCACCCGGCAGACCCGGATCGCGATGATGCAGCTGCGACATTGCATTGAACAGGTGGGTTGCAGTTTTTATCCCCCACTTAAAACCCTGAACGGCTTCTTTGAAAGTGGCATTGCTATGGCCTGCCGCTACAACTATTCCATTTTCATTCAACAACTTAATGATTTCAGAATTGCAGACTTCCGGGGCCACTGTTAACATCTTCACAACACCGCCGGCTTCAGCAATCAAAGCTTCAATCTCCTCTCTCTTAGGCAATTTTATATATTCCTTAATATGAGCGCCACTCCTAAAGGTACTGATATACGGACCCTCAATATGCAGTCCAAGGATTGAGGGATGCGGATTTTCTTTAACCACTCTGATTACCTCACGATAAACATCTAGAGTATTAGTAGGGATAGCTATCAGAAAACCTGTAGTACCGCTTCCGGCTATGGCTTCGGTGATAGCTTTTAATGCTTCAGGTGTAGGATTGGCCGAAAACAGATATCCTCCGCCACCGGCAATCTGAAGATCGATCAGTCCGGGAGAAAGATAGTTGCCATCACAATCAATAATTTCATAATCTATCGGTATTGATGCAGGATCTGTTATTCCGTCGATCTTCTTGTCTTTTATCAGGACTGCTTTACCTTTAAGTGTTTCACTGCCGGTAAATATGGCAGCGTTAGTCAGAGCAGTTTTCATTTTTTCCTGAGGTTAATCTCCACAGCCGGTACATTCCATCCCGACATTTTCAGCACCGGATCCCCGTCTTTTAGTTTCGCTGAAGGACAGGTAACATTCACGGCAGTACTCTCTCCCGGTGCAAGAGTGAAATAGTTTTCCGACCAGAATGAAGGTAATATTTCCTCTCCGTTCAACATTAACTGAGGCCTGACAAAAAAGGCTATCCTGCCGGTACTGTTTGTTATCTGAACGCTCCATTCGCGTTCAGTCTTTCCTTTATCCTCTTTCAGAATTGCTGCATTAACATTGGTTTCAGGCAATTCATTAACCGATTTATAGTCTCCATCAGGGGCGATCCAGTAGACATTATGAGATATTACTTTTCCTGAAGAGTTTTTCAGGTTAAGAACTATGAATGAAATTCCTCTGGTTTCTTTAAGTATTTTATCTAGGGAAGATGTTTCTTTTATGTCTGTTGGAGCCAGGCTGATATCGATATTTTCGTGAAACACAGGTTTAGAATCAAGATTGTAAACATCAGCCTGAGCTGTCAGGCCGGAGACAGATTTATATGTTTTGTTCAATACCATTACCTTGTTATTGCTCAGATTCAGCTGAATATGGACGGGTTCGCATGCATTCTGCATAAAATAATACCCTGCATTCGGCATGAGGAACCAGTCATAGACCTGCCAGACCACGCTTGGAAAAGCTGCGTTGAGCTTCCAGAGCATCACGCCGCCGATATCGTTAAACTTATGTCCGGCTGCTTCAAAAATACCCTGGTAACCTATGGCATTCATAAGCTGCATTTTATTGCAGAAGTCTTCTATACTTTTTGGTTCACCGTACCGTTTTACCATTTCCTTATAGTAGAGCTCGTAACGACCATTGCCTGAACAGGCATCGTGATACCCCCATGTATCATTCAAAGGGAAAGGTAATTTCTTATCCCAAACCAGGTCAGGGATAATTCTTGACATAATATTATAGGGTGGCTGTGATGGCAATCCGGTTTCATCCTTGAAGACCCAGTCCCTTCCGGCAATTGCTCTTATATAATTTGATACAGGATCCTGCCATGTATATGGACCACCGCTGTAAACTCCTCCGGGAAGATTATCGGGCCAGGATCCGGGCCATCCCTCGGGCAGTTTTGCAAAACCCGAAGAGCTTGGGATAAAGGGTCTGGTACCATCGAGGGTGATGATACTGTTCCTCATGAAATCATAAAGCTCCCTGCGGGCATGACCTTCATTCCCTCCTGTCCATACAAGCAGACTGGGATGGTTTCTGATACGAAGGATAGTGTTTATCACATTCTTTTTGAAAACTTCACTCTCAAAAGGCCAGTCAGGCGATCCTTTAAATTCACCCTGGGTATCACCTGTAACCCAGAAATCGGACCAGATAAGCAATCCGTACCTGTCGGCTGCTTCAAAGAATTCATCGCATGGTGTTACACCTCCACCCCAGATCCTGACCAGATTAATATTTGCGTTGCGGCATAAATGCATCTCATAGTCATATCTTAACGAATCGCGGTTCAGCAGGAAATCCGGAACCCAGGCTCCGCCAGTAAGATGCACCCTGTGGCCGTTGACATAAAAATCACGGCGCCAACTCCCATTTACATCAACAGCTTTTGAAGAGACTGTTCTTATTCCAAAAATAAAGGTTGTATCATCAGATAAACCAGATTGGCCTGTATACTGCAAACGTATCCGATAGAGGTTCGGTTTCCCGTAACCATTTGGCCACCAGATTCCCGGTTTGTTTATTAAAAGTTCTTTTGTATTATTAGCATTAAGCTCTATCAGATTTGAAGCATCGCTTCCAACAGCAACATTTTTTGTGAACTGGTATGATCTTCCTCTGAAGTTCTCAGGTGAGATCTTAACGGTCAGCTTGCCAATACTGTTCGAGCTTGTGTGGTTAAAGAGGGTGAGGCTGAGTGATAATTTTGCCTGTGAAGTATCCTGCTCCCCTGTTAAATCGCTTGTAATTTTTGTATTGCCGATTGTCACACACCCTGAGGTCCTTAAGTAAACCGGGAGCCAGATGCCAATATTCCTGTCACGGGCAGGTGGTACCCAATCCCATCCTATTGAGCACAGCATAGTCACATTTTTGCCTATATCTCCGGTCGGTCCTCCATTCGGATAAAAATCGCCCAGGGCCTTGAGCTGTTCAGTAGCTGGTAACCCCGGGTAATCGAGCGGATAGATCTTAACGGCAAGAACATTTCTTGCGCCAGCTTTAATATAACTGCTTACGTCCATACTGTACTGGGCAAACATTCCGGCCATCTGTGTTGAATCGGTAATCTGACTGCCATTTAGCCAGACACCTGCCCGATAATTGATACCCTTGAAAATCAGCTGAAAACAACGACCGTTGTCTGACGGGGGGACCGTGAAGGTAGTACGGTACCAGAACGGTTTCTTCCATGGATTGGGATCATTTGGAAGAAAACTGAATTTTTCAAGATCATATTTCTTGTTGAACTCATCAGAGGCGTCAGGTATGAGCATGTTGTTAAGACCCGAATATGGATCGGGGTAGACTTTGTTAACTACAAGTCCGGTCAGAACCGTTGAAGGCACTTTCACCTGGAACCAGTGAACATTTGATTTATATTCCGGCTTTGATAGTTCCTCTCCTGAGGCTGTTATCTGGGCAGATGACTGCAAATCAAAATCAGTAAGTTTTATCTGTTTTACAGAACCTGTCTGAGGATAAGCCTCTATTGAGAAAACAAGAAAAAGAGAAATAAGGTTGACTAGTTTGTTTTTCATTTTTTAAAAAAAGTTAAGAATGGAAGATAGTTATCTTCTATAAGCAGAATCATAAACGATTAACTCTCAACAAATTGCTTTATATCAGTAATCTTGCCTGCCACGACAAGTACATCTTTTTCGCCCAGGGGTGAATAGGGATCATATGACATTTCGACCTTGTAATTCCTCCTGAATATGGATGCCAGCCATCCCTCTTTCGGAGCGATTTTAACCGCAACCAGCTTAAGGTTGAATCTGTCGTCAATACTGATTGTGTCAAGGGCATGACCAGTGTATTTCAGAACTGAAATTTAAGGAATAAATCCCTTACCTGGAACAGTATCACGATGAGATTACTGATCTTTCCTTATCAGCATCCATGTATCGGAGTATTCCGGGAATTTAGCCCAGATCCTCCTGACTTCATTTCTGGCATCAGTGATATCATCGGTCGCCATTACTGATACGCGGTACAATCCGGCATCATTTTTAAGGATCTCCGATGCAAACCCGTCTTTCCAGATAAGTGTCTGGTGCTCTTTAGCATTAGCAGGATCCTTGAAACTCCCGATTATTACAAAATATTTCTGAGGAGAGGGAGCTGTTTCATCATTAGAAACAAGTTTCTCTTCGACCTCTTTGATTGGAGTTGCCGGCATCAGCGTCCTCTTGATTGAGGTCCCCTGAACACTGTTTTCCTTATCCTGTTTCCTGCTATTTCTCATGCTTTTATTTGTTCCGGCACAGGAGGATGTAAACAAGATGGATACTATTAACAGGTATTTAAAGATTCTCATAATTTCATAGAATTTGAACTGCTTCCAAAGTTGCATAAATTATTCGAAAACATGACTAATGAATTTTTTATTAATAAGCAATTTCAAGGATCTGATCAAAGCTCTTTTCAGTAATGATCCTGTCTGCCACCAGATTCAGGTAATTATTTTTTGAACAAAAAGCTATTCCGATTCCGCTTTCTTTAACCAGGCAGATATCATTTTCGCTGTCACCGACAGCAATAATATTCTTAACATCGATTTTATACTTTTCAGCAAGTTCGAAAAGGACATTCGATTTGCAGAAATCATGATTACATTTACTATGCTTATTCCTCATAAAAGCTGATGGAACTTCTACCTCGCCTGTAGCAATGCTTTTTGAAAACTCAAGTTTATTTGCGATAGAAAAGTCCATTTTAAGCTTATTCTTAATATGATTGGTCACAATATCATAGCTGTCGCTGATAATGCCGCATATATAGCCTTTCTTTTTCAGTTCCCTGATGACATGGGCAGCATCGTCGATAATCTTTATCTTATCCACAACCTCCAGTATCTCGTCAAATGACCTGTTTTTCAGCAATCTGGCAATAGATTTTGTACGTGTGTAAGGATTACTGTTTTCAGTTACAATTTTGATAAGCTCGTCCTTGAAGTTGAATTCGTCAGCCGCAGTTATGATGAAACTACCTTCCAGCAATGTATTATCCATATCAAAGATTATCATCTTTTCCTTTCCGATCAGACTCTCTCTTATAGCGTAATCCATCTGGGTCCTTATTACACTTATGTTTTCAAGAGTTGCCAGATTGTTTACT
>JBGPAF010000022.1:0-9424 GCA_041480535.1 Bacteroidia bacterium | reverse complement strand
CGTGTATCCTTTATAAAGGTATAGCTGGCAAGGAATTTATTTGAAAACCTGTAAGCAAATGAGCTGTTCAACTCGCCTGTTATTGAACGGACCGTGTTTTTAAATCCGTAAAATGAATTTGAAAAAGCAAGTGACTGACTGCTAATTCTGCCTGAATTACGTGCGTTATTCGGTGGTCCGCTGTTAAAGTTTGTTTGCTGGTCGGATGTACCTGCCACATCATTGTATCTGATAGTAAACTTGTTATTTTTATTAATGTTCCAGTCCAAACGGGCAAGTATCTTTGTGTTCTTGTTTTTGAACGGATCAAAGTCTTTGTATTTACCTGGATCATAATTATAGGTTTCCATGAGGAAATTTTTAACACGAGCCATATCTGATTCAAGGGTACGTGAGATCATTCTATCCGAATTAGAGACTCCATCTGTGCTTGGCCTCCATGATACACCGGGTATTGATACTTTTTCATATTCGCCGCTAACAAAGAAGAATAACTTATTCTTTATAATAGGGCCACCTAATCTAAATCCGTAATTTTGTGAGCTCCTTTCACGAGCGCCTGAAACTTCATTGCCATCAACAGTATTCCCTGTAAATGATTTTGGACGTAAATATGTGTAAACCGATCCCTTAAATGTATTATCCCCGCTTCGGGTCACGGCGTTTATGCTGGCACCCGTAAACTGTGACATACGTACATCATAAGGTGCTATGCTTACTGATACTTCTTCAATTGCATCAAGTGAAATTGGCTGTGCTTCCCCTCCGGGTAAAGGATTGCTGCTCAGCCCAAAGTTATTATTGAATGCGGCACCATCAATAGTTATTGTGTTAAATCGTCCGTCTCGGCCTCCGAATGAGTTACCCTGTGACTGCGGAGTAAGCTTCGTAAAGTCAGTAATACTGCGGTTGATTGTCGGCAGGCTGGCTAAATCGCGACTGCTAACATTGGTTTGGGTACCTGAACGCTCGGAACTTAAAATAGAGTTCCTGGTTCCGGAAGAGACAACAACCTCCTGCAGGGTAGTTGTCGCTTCCGAAAGTTCGGCATTCTGAACATAGCTTTCACCCAGTTTCAGAACGATATCCGTATAACTGCTGGATAAATAGCCGATAAAGGTAATTCTAACGGTGTAGGGTCCACCTACGCGCATGTTCTGAATACGGTAATTCCCCTTGGCGTCAGCTGTTGTGACATATTGAGTACCTGAGGGAACATGTATTGCAACGACAGATGCACCGGGCATAGGTTGTCCACCACTGTCAAGCACCCTTCCGTTTATCCCTGAGGTCGTTGCTCCCTGTCCGAATATCATCAGTGAAATCGGCAGGAAGAGAACCATCATGAATACTTTTTTCAATTGTTTTATCATAAAATTTAGGATTAAGGATTAATAAATGTTCTTTACAATAGTTCTAAATATTTCAATTTTTGATCATTACAGTCAAATCTCCGTTTAAATTATGGAGCAACAATTTACATTTCATTAAATGAACGCCTTTTAATCACGACAGATTAGTTGTTAACAACTTATGAGAAGGGATTGTTAATATCTTTCAACGTGATTTTTGTCAGAATCTTATCTGTTGCTCCGGCATTTTCCTTTACGTAATCTTTGGCAATTCCGGCTGATTTCAGGTAATCTTCCCTGTCGGACAACCAGTTATCAATTATCCCGGAAAATTCTTCTGATGTGATGAAACACCTTGCTCCTTTAATATTTATCAGGTCGGCAGCTTCCCTGAATTTTTTATGGTTCGGTCCAAAAACAACCGGGATACCCCAGCATGCCGCTTCAAGAACATTGTGTATTCCCTTTCCGAAACCACCACCCACTGCAGCAATATAAGCATATCTGTATGCCGATGAAAGCATTCCGATATTATCCATTATCAGGACACGGGCATTAGCTGTATTTTCAGTAAACTCCGAGAACCTGACCACATTTGTACTGAACAGCTTTTCAAGTCTTTCAATATTGGCTTTCTCTACTTCGTGAGGAGCAAATACCCATTTCATACTATCCGGGTGAGCGTTGATATACAATGTAATGATCTCTTCGTCCGGTCTCCAGCTGCTGCCTGCCAGGAACAGCTTTTCATTGCCTCTGAAAAGCTCAATCTGCGGTATGCTCTTTGCTGAATCAGCGATTTGGATTACCCTGTCAAACCTTGTATCTCCCGCAACTGAAACATTTTCAATGCCGATTCCGGTAAGCAGATCCATCGATTGTTTGTCCTGGACAAAAATGTAACTGAACCTTTGCAGCATTTTTCTGAAAAAACCGCCATACCATTTAAAGAAATGCTGATCAGCTCTGAAAATACCTGAGATCAGATAGAGAGGAATGCTGTTCTTTTTAAGTATTGAAGTATAGTTGTTCCAGAATTCATATTTTACAAAGATGACAGCAGAAGGATTGACAAGTGAAATGAATTTTTCTGCATTCTGAGGGGTATCAGATGGAAGGTAACATACATAATCGGCATAATTGTAATTCTTTCTGATTTCGTAACCTGAGGGCGAAAAAAATGTCAGTATTATTTTATATTCCGGCTCTCTCCTTTTGATAGCTTCAATTAACGGCCTTCCCTGCTCAAATTCCCCCAGCGAGGCACAATGGATCCATATATTTGTATCGTCGCGGCTGACTCTTTTCTGCAACAAAGATTTCCAGTCTTTTCTTCCGCTGAACCATAACTTTGCCTTTGAATTAAATGGAGATAAAAACCTGGCGGCCAGCTCATATATCAGTATACCAATGTTATATATAAATTTCATATATCGATTGAAACGGACAAAGGTAAAAAAAAGGTGTATATGCCGTTAACTAAATTACTGCTATTTTTGTAGAATAATACCTGACAAGCCATGATATGGTTAATTGCCCTGATCATCTCTATTGTTCTGCAAATAATCGCCGCATCAATCGCGCTCAGATTCATGAAGCTTACGAAATACCGGCTCTCATGGATCCTTCTTTCATTATCGTTTGCCCTCATGGCTGTCCGAAAGATTATTCAGCTTTTTGAATATTTCCGGGGGACACCTTCTTATACCTGGCAAATGATAGATGAATGGGGGGGAGTCTTGATTTCATTCATGATAATAGTAGGTGTAATCCTGATCCGTGAATTGTTTTATTCTCTTAAACGTGCTGATATTGACCGGTTAAGAGTTGAAAAAAGAGTAATAAATGCAATCATAAATACTGAAGAAAACGAAAGGAAAAGATTTGCGAAAGATCTTCATGACGGTCTGGGACCAATTATGTCAACAGTCAAGATGTCTCTTTCCGCATTGGGAGAAAAGATAAATGATCCCACAGGTACTGTCATACTGAATAATACAAACCACCTGGTTAATGAAGCAATCAACACTCTTAAGGACATTTCAAATAACCTGAGTCCTCATGTGTTGTCCAATTTCGGCCTTTCAAGCGCTCTGTCGGCGTTTACGGCTAAAATAAATCAGACAAAGGCTATTGAAATTGACTTCAAGTCGAACATGGAGAACATGAGGCTTGAAACTGAAAAGGAGGTGGTTCTCTACCGCGCTTCATGCGAGCTGATCAATAATTCAATCCGGCATTCAGGTGCCTCAAGAATTGAAATTGATTTAAATAAACATGAAAAATTCATTACCTTGCAGTTTTATGATAACGGCCGTGGTTTCGACACTTCTTCGCTTGGCAGTGAGGATACAAAAGGTATGGGGCTGTCAAATATAGAAACACGTGTAAAATCTGTCGATGGTGTGTTTATCCTTGAAAGTACCCCGGGAAAAGGAACCAGCGCTCTTATCAAAATCATAGAATAATACTGTCTATGGAAAAGATCAGGATTATAATTGCGGATGATCATCAGCTTTTTCGAAACGGATTGAAAATATTGCTTAATGCATTCCCTGATTTTGAAGTGGCAGGAGAGGCTTCAAACGGAGAAGAATTCCTTAATGTACTCAGAAGCACCAGGGCCGAAATTGCACTTATGGACATCAATATGCCGGAAATGGATGGCATTGAAGCGACAAGAAAAGGGCTTAAGATCTGTCCGGATATAAATATTATAGCCCTTTCGATGTACGGGGAAGAGGAATACTATTATAAAATGGTGGATGCAGGGGCGAAAGGATTTGTTCTGAAGGATTCTGATATTTCAGAAGTCAAGGAGGCAATTCTTACAGTCAGTAAAGGGGGCAGTTATTTTTCTCAGGAATTATTATACCATGTAATCCAGAAGATTAAACACAGAGAAAACGAAAATAAATCAGCAAATCTGTCAAAAAGAGAGAAGGAAATCCTGCTGAAAATATGTGAAGGGCTTTCCAATCAGGAAATAGCTGATACTCTTTTCATTAGTAAGAGGACAGTCGACAAGCACAGGGCAAACCTTCTGGGTAAAACAAACTCAAAAAATACTGCAAGCCTTATTCTTTTCGCCATTAAAAACAAACTAATAGAGATATAATACCGTTTTCTCTGTAAATAAACCTGATATGAGTGAATCACATTCTCTTGGACAAACAGGTGAAAGCCTTGCTGTCGCATTCCTTGAAAATGCTTGTTACACGATAAGGCACAGGAACTGGAAATTCGGTAAACGGGAACTCGATATTGTAGCTGAAAACAGCGATTTTATTGTCTTTGTTGAAGTAAAAACACGTACTGACGATCAATGGATGGATCCGAGAAATGCGGTCACCAGCGAGAAACAAAGATCAATAATCTATGCAGCAGATGGATACATACAAAAATATAAACTTAATAAAGAGAGCAGGTTTGATGTAATAATTGTGATGGGAAAAGAGGCACCTTTCAAGATTGATCATATTGAAAACGCCTTCTATCCAACCTTAAGATAACGAATGAAACATGGTTTTGGAATAATCGGTGCAGGAGCTGTTGCAGAAGTCCACGCAAGGGCTATTGATACTATCATGGAGGCGGAACTGATAGTGGTCTATGATCATAATCCAGATAAGACTACCACTTTCAGCATGAAGTTCAATTGCAAAGCATTTGACTCTGCCGAGGAACTCTGTAAAGACCCGGGGATAGATATCGTGTGTGTCTGTACACCTTCAGGCCTGCATCTCGAACCGGCGCTTACTGTTATAAATGCCGGTAAACATTGCGTTATTGAAAAACCTCTTGAAACAACGCTTGACCGATGCGATAAGATAATCAACGCAGGCATACAGAATAACGTGATGGTCTCGGGTGTTTTCCCGATGCGGTTCAGCAGGGTGAATATCGAACTTAAAAAGGCAATAGATGAAGGACGCTTCGGCAAGCTTGTTCTTGGCGATGCCTATATTAAATGGTACAGGAGTCCTGAATATTATAAAGATGTAAAATGGAGATCAAGCTACAGCACAAGCGGAGGAGGAGCCGTTATGAACCAGGGAATCCATTCTGTTGACCTTCTCCGCTGGTTTATGGGAAAAGTGGAAGCTGTATGTGCATTTACCGGTCTGTCAGGTCACGAGGATCTGGAAGTAGAAGATGTCGCTGCAGCCACACTTAGATTTGAAAACGGCGCCATGGGTGTTATTGAAGCATCAACAGCCGTTAATCCCGGATTTTACAGAAGAATGGAAATTCTCGGAACACGAGGATCCGTAGTTATAGAAGAAGAGAAAATACTAACCTGGAAATTTGATGAGGAAAGGGACTCAGATTATATAATAAGGGAAAAATATTCAGGGAATAATCAGTCGGGCGGAGGTGTGTCCGATCCAAAAGCTATCAGTGATATTGGCCATTTGCGCCAGCTTCTCGATATCCTTAAAGCTGTCGATAACGGACATCCTCCGGCCATAGATGCTCTGGAAGCCAGAAAGGCAGTTGAACTGGTACTGGCAATATATGCGAGTGCCAGGAATAAAAGAATTGTGTATCTGTAATCTTGGGTAATATTGTCGTGCAGGTCATGCAGGTCATGCAAGTCATTCAGAACTTGCAAAACAGCATAACCCCATATCAAATTTTCAATCCGCCATAAGATTACAGCCCCGTACATCGCTGTTATCAAACCTGCCCGAAATTTCGAATCCTCCGTTTTCGTGAAGCTTCCCGTAATCACCTGAAGCAATAAATGAACAGGAATAAATATTTGCGAGGTCAATTATATTGATCCCCCCCGTTTTACCACTCTCACTAATAATTGAAAGCGGATCCTGGGGATCTCTTATCAGAATTTTCATCCACGGAGGACAATAGAAGATCCCGTTGCCTTTCGAATATGACTGGCTCATCAGTTCAGTCATACCATATTCGCTGTGTATTACCGGAATATTGAATTTCTCTTTAAGTATCTCATGCAGTTCTTCCCTGGTAATCTCTTTCCTCCGTCCTTTCATACCGCCGGTTTCCATAACAATGGTACCCGCAAGATCAGGTGAGAAGTTATTGGCCAGATCAAGCAGGGCAAAACTGACACCAATTAAAAAAGTCTTCTGCCCCGAAGATTTTGCTTTTTGAATATTTCTTATCAGGTCTTTTAGATTTTTCTCATAAAAACCGCTGTCAGTTTTCAGGCTTTGTTTTATGAGACCCTCCATCATAAAGACAAGTGATGAATTCTTACGTTCTGTATAAGAAGGAAGAAGAGCAGCTATGAAATATTCAGACGGTTCTCCGTAGAAATATCTGAATGACTCAAGGAAGCTTTTTTCATAAATTTTCAGATCGTGTACAAAATGACGGCCTGGAACATCTCCGGTAGTCCTGCTGCTTTCAAAAACCGTTTCAACCGTCAGGTCCTCAATAACAACTCTCTGACTCTTGAAAAATCCGACAGGAAGAAAAGGAATCTCATTTATATTTTTTACTCTGTCCGGTTTTCTTCCAAGACTGGTGATGAAACACCTGTAGACAGGATTCTTTTCTGCCTGAAATCTAAAAATCATGAGGGCACTTTCAGAGAAAGATTCAGGGGTTTGATGATTAAAGACAGGATCGGACAAATTGCTTGTCATTTACCCGGGAAGGTTAAAGATCCGTCAGACTGGTAAGCCCATTCAAACTTACATTCTGCATAAGGATGGCCTGAACGTATTTCGGCGATTAACGAAATTATCCTGATTTTAGCGTAATGATCAGTTCCCGACCTGTAGATCCAGATCTGGTTTACTTTTATCGGGCTGGCCATTCCTATCCATTCCGACTCCGGGACAGTAGCTGATATAAGGTTATCAAATGCATTTTCCGCTGAAGCCGCGTCATTATATTCCCCCGTTTTATAAAAGGAATCTTTCAGGTTATCAGCCATCAGCAATATATTGGTTCCATCATTGTCAACAGTGATATCGGGAGGCGGACTATCAAGTGTTGAAACCTTTTTCGCTTCTGAGAAGAGGAAGCCGTAGACATAGTAAGTCTGGCTGAGAGTTCTTGTATTATCGATAGTGGCAATTCCCGATCTGTCGGGGATTTCATCTTTCTTACATGAGATCTGAAAGAAGAATGACAAAAGCAATATAAATAATAAATGGTTCCTCATAACTATCAGCCGTCATCCTATTCACCCCGTATAGCCACTATACCGGGGAGTTTCTTTCCTTCCATATATTCGAGCATGGCACCTCCGCCGGTAGAGACATAACTGACCTTATCTGCAAGCCCGTTCTTATTGATGGCAGCAACAGAATCGCCGCCTCCAATAAGGCTGAAAGCTCCTTTTGATGTCGCTGATGCTATTGCTTTAGCTATCTCGGTGGTTCCTTTTGAGAATTTTTCCATCTCAAATACACCCATCGGACCATTCCAGACAATAGTTTTTGATTTTCCAATCACATCCGAAAATTCCCTGATTGTTTTCTCGGCAATATCAAGACCCATCCATCCGTCATCAACCGCATCAACAGCAGTAACTTTCGTATTTGCGTCATTTTCAAACTTGTCACCGTTCAGACTGTCAACAGGAAGATAAATATTCACTTTCTTCTCCTTTGCTTTTTCAATGATCTTTAAAGCGAGATCAAGCTTGTCCTCTTCGCAAAGTGATTTTCCGATCTTACCTCCTTTTGCCTTTACAAAAGTATAAGTCATACCGCCTCCTATGATCAGGTTATCGACACGGTTAAGCAGGTTTTCGATAAGCATGATTTTATCAGAAACCTTTGCCCCTCCCATAATTGCAGTAAAAGGTCGCTGGGCATTATTCAGAACCTTGTCCATAGCTGCCAGTTCACTGTTTATAAGAAATCCGAACATGATCTTGTCTTTCGGAAAATAATCGACAATGACTGCAGTTGTTCCGTGTGCCCTGTGAGCTGTTCCAAACGCGTCATTTACATATACATCGGCATAGCCTGAGAGTTTTTTGGCAAACTCTTTCTGTTTTGCTTTCAGTTCAGCTTTTGCTGCTTTCTTCTCTTCCTCTGTTGCAGTTTCGGGCAGTATTGGTTTCCCTTCCTCCTCGGGATAGAACCTGACATTTTCAAGAAGCAGGATTTCGCCGGGTTTAAGGGCAGCCGACATCTTAACGGCAGATTCTCCAAGACAATCATCAGCAAAAAGCACTTTCCTGCCAAGATATTTTTCGAGGACCGGGAGAACAGGCTTAAGGGAATATTTTTCCATTCTTCCTTCGGGGCGGCCAAGATGTGACATCAATATAACTGAACCTCCGTCACTGATAATCTTATTTATGGTCGGTAAGGCTCCTCTGATACGGGTATCATCTGTAACCACAAAGGTTTTTTTGTCAAGGGGTACATTGAAATCAACTCTTACAATGGTTTTAATTCCTTTAAAATTGAAATCCTGAATCATTTTCATAGATCATGTATTTTTAATTAACAGAATAATTTTCCTTATGCAAACCTACATTATTTTTGGAAATAACCATTTGCTGTAAATCAACTTTAATATATTCCTGAATCAACCCCCAAGACTGTCAACCCCCTAAATCCCCCATTTGGGGGACTTTTTATACCTTGTTTCTTTGAAAGCCCCCCATTTGGGGGGTTGGGGGGTTGAAATTATGCTTTGTTTCTGTTAAAGCCCCCATTGGGGAGGATGGGGGGTTGAAATTCAGGATTTGTGAAGTGATCTGTGATGAACCAATCATCACTTTTGGTGTTCCTCATCTTAAAAGATTGACTAAATTTGAAAAAAAAAGTTATGGCTAAAATCACATTTAAAGGAAATCCAGTCAATACATCAGGAAACCTTCCGGCAAAAGGGAACGATGCTCCTGACTTCACTCTTGTTAAATCTGACCTCAGCAACCTAAAACTATCAGAACTCAAGGGGAAAAAAGTTATTCTCAGTATTTCTCCGAGTCTTGACACTTCTGTATGTGCCACTTCGGCACGTAAGTTCAACAAGCTGGCAGCAGGAATAAATAATGTTGTGGTCCTTGCAATCACCAGGGATCTACCTTTTGCCGCCGGCCGCTTCTGTACGACCGAAGG
>JBGPAF010000021.1:0-9575 GCA_041480535.1 Bacteroidia bacterium | reverse complement strand
TTGCAGGCTTTACAAAAGGCGAAGCCGACAATCTCCGGAAAGCAATGTGTAAAAAGAAGAAGTCCATTATGGATGAGATGAATCTTAAGTTCCGGGAAGGATGCAGTAAAAAAGGATACGACGAAAATATTGTAAATAAGATATGGTCCGACTGGGAAGCTTTTGCCCAGTATGCTTTCAATAAATCACATTCCACCTGCTATGCCCTTGTTGCATTTCAGACAGGTTACCTGAAAGCCCATTATCCTGCTGAATACATGGCAGCTGTGCTCAGCCGAAATATCAGCGATATCAAGAAAATAACGACATTTATGGATGAAACCCGGAGAATGGGTATGGAGGTACTGGGGCCTGATGTAAATGAAAGTAATGTCAAATTCACTGTTAATAAGGACGGCAATATACGGTTCGGCATTGGCGCAATAAAAGGAGTTGGAGAAAGTGCCGTTCTTCAAATGATACAGGAGAGAGAAGAAAACGGCCAGTACAAAAACATCTACGATCTCGTTGAAAGAGTGAACCTTAATTCGCTCAATAAGAAAAACCTGGAAGCAATGGCTGTCGCCGGAACTTTTGATTGCTTCAAGGATATAACCAGGGCGCAATATTTCTCGACCGATACAAGAGGAATAAGCTTCATTGAAAACCTGATAAGGTATGGGAACAACGCCAAGGCTGTTAAAAACTCAAGCCAGCAGACACTCTTCGGAGGTTCAGGCGGATTTGACATAATAAAACCTGAAGCAGTCTCCTGCCCCGACTGGCCTAAGCTGGAAAAGCTCAACAGGGAAAAAGAGGTAATAGGCATATACCTTTCATCACATCCCCTGGATGATTTCAGGCTTGAGATAAATACTTTTACAACTGCCACACTGGCTGACCTGCAGAACCTCAGCGAATTCTTTGAAAGAGATGTTGTTGTTGCAGGAATGGTAATCGATACCAAAAACGGAATCGGGAAGAACGGTAAGCCATACGGTTCTTTTACCCTACAGGATTACTCCGACTCATTCAGATTTATGATGTTTGACAAAGAGTACATTGAGTTCAGTAAATTTTTCATTGTGGGTTATTATCTTCTTGTGAAAGGAAGGGTCCGGAAAAGGAAATTCAAGGATGATGAACTTGAATTCCATATTAAAACAATCAACCTTCTGTCGAGCGTAAAAGATGAGCTTATAAAATCAGTTACTCTCAAGATCAACCCTGAAAACATCAGTACGGAGTTGATCAGCGAGTTATTGGAGTTAATAAAGGATAACAAGGGTGAAACAGAATTAAAATTCCTGTTCTACGATCCTGAGGATAAAATATCTCTCTCAATGTTTTCAAGGACATTGAGAGTCAGGCTGAATAATGAACTTATTTCCTTCCTTGACGATTACCCCGGATTAGAATATAAAGTTAATTAGCTATATTTACATAGATCAATAGTTTTATAATCCTTAAAATATTAAATATTATGGCATTAGAGGTAAATGACAGCAATTTTGATGAAGTTGTTCTTAAATCGGACAAGCCTGTGATGGTTGATTTCTGGGCAGAATGGTGCGGGCCCTGCAGAATGATTGCACCTGCTGTGGAAGAGATCTCTAAGGAATTTGCTGGCAAGGTGGTTGTTGCTAAATGTGATGTAGACAACAGTACCGGCGTTGCTGCAAAATTTGGAATCAGGAATATTCCAACCGTACTGTTCTTCAAAAACGGGAAGGTTGCTGACAAACAGGTCGGAGCTGTACCAAAAAGCAACTTTGTAAATAAATTAAACAATCTGCTGCAGTAGGCAGAAATTCATGACTGTATGTGTCTTTGCTTCTTCGAGCAGCCGCATAGATAATAAGTATGTGCAGGCAGCTGCTGAGCTGGGTTCCCTTTTTGCCAGGTCGAAAATGAATGTCATTTACGGAGGCGGCGGTATTGGTCTCATGGGCGTGCTTGCTGATGCCGTAATTGAGAACGGGGGCACCATTACCGGAGTTATACCATCATTTATGAATGACGAGGGATGGGGTCATCCTCATGTAAATAACATGATTGTAACATCCGATATGGGCGACAGAAAGAAGAACATGTTCGCCAGGGCTGATGCTGTTGTTGCCCTGCCTGGCGGTATAGGAACGCTCGAAGAACTGACCGAAGCCATCACACTGAAACAGCTTGGTCTCTTCAAAGGTCCTGTGGTTATTTTGAATACCCTTAATTATTATAAGTCGTTCATCGATCTGCTGGAGCAAATGATAACCGGGAATTTTCTGAGGATAGAACATAAAGGCATCTGGGAAATTGCAGACACACCGGAAAAGGTCCTGATTGCCCTGTCAAATAATAAAGGATGGATTGACGATCCGAGGAAAATCGCTAAAATCTAGTTTCATACTATCGTCAGAAGTCGGGATAAGGTCAATTTCGGATTTTGGATTTCGAATTTCGGATCATAAATCAATAGATTAATCCGCAATCGCAAATCTGCAATCCGCAATACTTAGATAGAATTATTCAGCAAAATCTCAAGGGTGCTTTTACTGAATTTCGTCTTTAAAAAAAGCTTCCCTTTGATTTCAGGAGCTTTAACTCCTTGCTTAAAAAGCTTATCCCCACGAAAGATCCTTGCCTCATCCCATAAACCCAAACTTATGAAATGGTTAAGAACCTTTGCACCGCCTTCGATAAATAATGATTGAATACCCCATTTGTAAAGGTAATCCAGGATCTGACAGGCAGATGACTCATGGTTGTTGAGTTTCACAATTACAGATCCCGGCATATTAATCTTTTCGGGATAAAACGTGAAAATAACATTCGACCCGATAAGACTGTTAATTGCAGGATTTGCAGGTAAGGACCCTGATCCCGTCAGGATAAGCCTGACCGGATTATTACCTTTCCAATCCCTGACATTCAGCTGTGGATTATCAGTTCTGATAGTTTCACCTCCTGCAAGAATAGTCTGCTCTGAAGCTCTCCACTTATGTACAAGTATTCTTTCAGATTTGCCAGTAAGCCAATGAGGTCCGATTCCGGCATTTTTCTCCCTTGTTATGTCAATGAACCCATCAGCACTTTGTGCCCATTTAAGAGTAATATACGGCCTCTTCTTTTCATGAAATGTAAAAAATCGTTTATTGATCCTCCGGCACTCATCCCCAGCTACACCCAAAACCACATTACATCCGGCAGCCTGCAGTTTCGCTATTCCTTTCCCTGATACTTTAGCGCTCGTATCTGTTGTTCCAACAACAATAACCGGAATTTTGTGCGAAATGATCAGATCTGCACAGGGTGGTGTCTTTCCAAAATGCGAACAAGGTTCAAGATTGACATACATTACTGATGAGGCAAGCAATTCTTTGTCTTTTACCGATTCAATTGCCACTAATTCAGCATGAGGGCCTCCTGCTTTCAGATGATATCCTTCCCCGATAATTTCACCCTCATGAACTATTACCGCACCGACCATCGGATTAGGATAAGTCATTCCTTCAGCTTTGGATGCCAGTTCAAGGCATCTTCTCATGAATTTCAGATCATTATCTCCGGCCATTTCTCCGAAAGTGCTAAATTTGACTTATGGCTGTTAAATTACAAACAATTAAAGATATCAGAAATTATCTCACCGGAGAACTTTCAGAGTTGTACGCTCCGGAAGAATTGAGAAGTATAATTAATATCATTATTCCCAGTGCATTTGAGATAAGTAACGTGACGTATCATCTGAAAGAAAATGAAGAGATAACCAACAGGGAAAAGATTGATACAGTGATCCGTTATTGCAGTGAACTTAAAACCGGCAAACCTCTTCAGTATGTCCTGGGTGAAATATTTTTCTATAATTGTATAATAAAAGTCAATCCCGGAGTTTTAATTCCTCGCCCTGAGACAGAAGAACTTGTTGACCTGATTGTGAATGAGAACAGGGGGTTCAAAGGAAGCTTACTTGATATCGGGACAGGTTCAGGCTGTATTGCGGTGGCACTAGCTGTTAGTTTTCCTCACTCACAGGTTACAGGCATAGATATATCACACCCGGCAATTCTGACAGCGATGAAAAATGCTGAAAACAATAATGCAGCTGTTTCATTTTTGAAGGCTGATCTGTTTAAAATTGATCAACTGGAAATTCAGAAAGCCGACATTATTGTCAGCAATCCGCCTTATGTCCGGAATTCCGAAAAAAAGCGAATGAAGAAGAATGTGCTTGGTTTTGAACCCCATAAAGCATTGTTTGTGCCGGATAATGATGCATTGAAATTCTATTGTGCAATACTAAATCTTGCGCGACATATTTTGAATCCGGGAGGTACCGTTTATTTTGAAATCAATGAAGCAATGGGGAAGACGATGAATGATTTACTGGAATCATGCGGGTATAACGATATAAGAATCATTAAAGATATAAATGGCAAGGATCGTATAGCGAAAGGGAAACGTTATGACTGAAAACACTCTGATCAATACAGCTCTTAAAAAAGCAATGGCTCTCTGTGCAAGCCGGGAATACTGCAATGAAGATATCCGTATCAAATTGGATTCGTGGGGTATAAATAATCAGGATGCAGATAAAATAATCAATAAGCTTATCGCGGAGAATTTTATTAATGAGAAAAGATATGCTGAAGCTTTTGTAAAAGATAAATATCACCACAACAAATGGGGAAAAGTTAAGATCGGATCGCAGCTCAGGGCAAAAAAAATTGCATCGGAAGTCATTAATTCAGCGCTCGCTGCAGTTGATGAAGATCAGTACAGACAAAATATCAGGGATATTCTTGATTCTCACCGGAAATTCATAAAGGCAAAGAATCAGTATGATCTGAAAGGGAAACTTCTGAGATTCGGATTATCAAAGGGGTTTGAAAGTCATCTGCTTTATGATATCCTGAATGAATTGGAGTAATGATGTCATAAGAATTTAAAGATCCACACAATAAATGGCAGAAAAGTTACGAGGAATAACATCACCGAGATGGCTATATCATATGTAATGAGCTGTTTATTGGTATCCGGATATTTCAGGTAGAATATCGAAAATACTATCCTCATCAAAAGCTGGGCTGCAAAAAAGATGAACACCCTTAATCCATAAATATTCCAGTCGTAAGCCTCGGAGATCTTTCCCCTGAGAATAAGCGAGAAACTATGCGATAGTCCGCATGCAACGCATGGCTCACCGGTCAGTTTTTCGTGTATACAAACAACAGGATAGTTATCTTTATCGGGTGAAAAAAAACCGGAGTACGCAAAAATAAGCAGAATAACTCCGGTTAATATTATGTTTATTATAAGATAAGGTTCGCTTCTGAGTCTTTCCGGCAGTATTGAACCATCATTATTTTTTCTGATCCAGAGTGTCATTACTCCCGGTGTTAGCCTTTTCAAGCTCTTCAAGCTCCTGATGACGGTTTGTCTTATCGGCACCTGTATTTATCTCAACAGTGTCCCCGTCGCTTTGGACTTTGATATTTACATTAACATCTTCAAGCTGATCAATAACATTTTCCTGGACATCATTGATGACATTCTCAATATCCTTTCCCCATTCGTTTCGAAATTTATCGCTAATCTTGCCTGCAACAAATATCTGGGAAAAAGAAATGAGGGTGGCAACAACTCCAATTATTAATCCTGCTACCAGCACTCCCCGCGGGGAATCCTTCCTTGAAGCCTGGGATAATCCAACTGAAGCGAGCACTATCGCAATTATTCCCGGGATCATTGCAATGATGCCAACGCAGGGGATTACTGCAAGCACAAAAGTTATAATAGAGGTAATCAGGGCTGCTATCCCGAGATTTTGTCCGGCCGGGCGTCGTGCAGGTTCTCCCAAAGGTTTGCCGGTGTTTTGTCCGGTGTTTTGTCCGGTGTTATTAGTGAAATCTTCCATGACATTTATTGGTTTTCGTTATTTTTCATTCCTGGTCAGAATATTTAACATATCCTGCTCTAAAGACGTTACAGGATTTTCAATGATGCGTCCGGTTTCAACTTTATTTTCCAGAATTATAAAGGTAGGTACACGCTCTATTCCAAAGCTGCCATAATTTCCGATCGGGGCTATTTTAGTATTATCAACTCCAATTAAAGTAACCTTCTCCTCAGGAAAACCCCAGAGATCAAGAATCTTCATAAATCGCGGCACCTCCCTCCTGCTGTCAGGGCACCATGTACCCATGACAATCTGAATTGAAAGGTCCTCTTTATTTATCAGAGCTAATTTGCTTACAACATCCTGAACTGGCTGGTATGCATCATACCCTTTAAGATACCATTCTGAATGAGGAGGTTGAGAAAACAGGGCGGGACTAATATAGCCAAGAAGCCATGTGGATGGTTCCATATAGTCTGTTGATGCCGGCTTATCGATGATCTGTCCGTCGGAGGACCTGCTTTCCGAAGCAGGTTTACCTGTTCTGCAACCCGTGAAAACTATTGTGAAAAAAATAACAGCTGACAAAAGTTTTTTCATATTCAACTTATTTCAGGAAGCCTGGTAATATTCAGTTTTCAGCCAATTTAATACTTTTTTATTCAAATACATGCAACAGGATTTCCAGAATCTGTTTTGCCGCTTTTGCAACCGAAGTTCCCGGTCCGAAAATCGCTGCCACCCCGGCATCGTAAAGAAATTTATAATCCTGGGGAGGGATCACTCCTCCTGCAATAACCAGTATATCTTCCCTGCCAAGTATTTTCAATTCATCAATAACCTGAGGGATAAGAGTCTTATGTCCTGCAGCAAGGCTCGATACTCCAAGCACGTGGACGTCATTTTCGACTGCCTGCTTTGCTGCCTCCGACGGAGTCTGGAACAGCGGTCCGATATCTACATCAAAACCTATATCCGCATATCCGGTTGAAACAACTTTTGCACCCCTGTCATGGCCATCCTGCCCTATCTTGGCAATCATTATCCTGGGCTGGCGGCCCTCCTTATCAGCAAATCTGGTTACCATTCTCCTGGCTTCATCAAATTCCTTGTCTGATTTGTACTCCGATGAATAAGCTCCTGAAATTGTTCGTATCACTGCTTTGTACCTCCCGACTATTTTTTCACATGCATAAGATATCTCGCCCAGGCTCGCTCTTTTAGCTGCGGCCTCAACTGCAAGCTCAAGAAGATTACCTTCTCCCGAAATTACACATTTTGTGATTGCATCAAGAGCCGACTGACACTCTTTTTCATTCCTTTCAGCCCTGAGTTTTGCCAGTCGTTCTATCTGGGAATCTCTGACTGCGCTGTTATCCACTTCCAGAATTTCCAGCGGCTCTTCTTTTTCCAGCCTGTATTTGTTAGTGCCTACAATTGTCTGTAAACCTGAGTCGATCCTGGCCTGGGCCCTTGCAGCAGCCTCTTCAATCCTCATTTTTGGAAGACCCGATTCAATTGCTTTTGCCATACCGCCTATATTTTCAATCTCTTCTATAAGCTCCCATGCCTTATGTGCTATTTCGTGAGTCAGGCTTTCGACATAATATGAGCCTGCCCATGGATCAATAGCCTTGCAGATATTTGTTTCCTCCTGGATATAGATCTGTGTATTCCTGGCAATGCGGGCTGAAAAATCAGTCGGAAGCGCAAGTGCTTCATCAAGAGCATTTGTATGCAGGCTCTGGGTATGACCGAGTGCAGCAGCCATAGCCTCAATGCATGTCCGGCCTACATTATTGAACGGATCCTGTTGAGTAAGGCTCCATCCTGATGTCTGGCAATGGGTTCTGAGGGCAAGCGATTTCGGATTCTTCGGATTGAAACTGCTGACGATCTTTGCCCACAGCATCCTGGCCGCTCTCATTTTGGCGATTTCCATGAAATGATTCATTCCAATTCCCCAGAAAAATGAGAGTCTTGGTGCAAAATCATCAATGTCGAGGCCTGCAGCAATGCCAGCCCTCAGATATTCCAGTCCGTCAGCCAGGGTGTATGCAAGTTCAATGTCGCATGTTGCTCCAGCCTCCTGCATATGATAACCTGAAATGCTTATAGAGTTAAACTTTGGCATCCTGGCTGAGGTGTACCTGAAAATATCTGCTATGATTCGCATTGAGAATTCAGGCGGATATATATATGTGTTCCTGACCATGAACTCCTTCAGAATATCGTTTTGGATAGTTCCGTCAAGTTCTTTAAGTTTGGCACCCTGCTCAAGTGCAGCCACTATATAAAATGCCATTACAGGAAGAACGGCTCCGTTCATAGTCATTGAAACAGACATTTTATTAAGAGGAATCTGGTCAAAGAGGATCTTCATATCGAGAACAGAATCCACTGCAACACCCGCTTTCCCCACATCACCTGCTACACGTTCATGATCAGAGTCGTAACCCCGATGAGTTGGCAGGTCAAAAGCTATAGATAAACCTTTCTGACCAGCTGCAAGATTCCTCCTGTAAAAAGCATTCGATTCTTCAGCAGTGGAAAAGCCTGCATACTGTCTGATTGTCCATGGACGGGTAACATACATCCCCGGATAAGGGCCGCAAAGGAACGGAGGCAGACCTGCAGCATAATCAAGATGTTCCATCCCGTCAAGGTCAGTTTCCTCATAGTAATTCTTAACAGGAATCTTTTCAGGTGTCATCCATGGTCCGGTTCCTTCTCCTGGTTCATGAATATCAACTTTCTGAAATTTCTTCGAACTTAGATCGCTGTATTTAAATTTTGGCCTCATAAACTGCTTTTTATTCCTTTGTTGGCAAACCTGCAATTTTCTCCTGTACAAACCCTGAATTAAGTGCTGATATAAATCCTCCCATATCTTCTATCCCGAGAAACAATTTCCAGGAATTTTCTGCAACCAGTGCCGTCAGATTTTCAATATAATATGAGCCGGCAGAAGGATCTGCAACTTTGTCAAACCATGCTTCTTCCTTAAGTATCAACTGCTGGTTCCTTGCTATTCTTTCCGAGAATTCATCAGTTGTATTGCTGGCAATGTCATATGGATTTACAGTAAGTGAATCTGTTCCCCCAAGCACCGCCGACATGGCTTCGGTCTGTGTCCGGAGCATGTTTATATATGGATCAGTAACTGTATCATTCCACACTTTTGTTACCGAATGTATTTCCATTCTGAAAGCTTCTTTGACAGCCTGAGCGTACGCATCAGCAATAAGTGACCAGAGAATGCGGGCGGCTCTGAGCTTGGCTATCTCCATAAAATAACTTGAACCGATACCAAAGCTAAAACGTATCTTTGAGGCAGCTTCTTCAGCACTTATGCCCCTGCATGTAAGCTGATCAAGATATTCGACTGCCATTGAGATACTGAATGCAAGTTCCAGTACCGTCCCTGCTCCCGCATTGACGAAGTTTGAACCATTTACCTGTATATTGCGGTAATAAGGTAAAGAAAGGGTATCTTTAGTAAGGGAGGCAAGATAATCAAAGCCTGCTTCAAAAGGAATACAAAGGGTACCGTTTAGCATCAGCCTTCCGAGAGGATCCGCCTCAACAGCTCCTCTTAAAGCGGATTTTTTAATTCCGTTTACCCCGGAACTTTTGATAAGCAATGAGATTATTTCTTTTGCCTTACCGTTCGACAGAAAATTAATTTCTGAACCTTCAGGAACTATGCCAT
>JBGPAF010000020.1:0-9621 GCA_041480535.1 Bacteroidia bacterium | reverse complement strand
ATCTATTTATCTGAACTATATACTATCTTTCCACCCACGATAGTATAATCCACCTTTGTCTTCATTATCTGATCCTCCGGTATAGTAAGAAGGTCTCTGTCAACAATCACTATATCAGCCAGGTACCCTTGTTTTAACATACCCTTGCGATCCTCCATAAACTGAGCATACGCAGAACCAAGCGTATAGCATTTAATAGCTTCCTCCATGGTGAGCTTTTGCTCCGGGAACCAGCCAGCCCCTTGTTCCCCCAGCCTGTCCTTTCTGGTCACGGCAGCATACAACCCTTCCATTGGATTGAGTGGTTCAACCTGGTAATCAGTACCAAACGCCAGTATTACTCCTGTATTCATGAGGCTTCTCCAGACATAGGCACCCTTGCTGCGTTCGGTCCCGATCCGTTTTTCATAAAATTTTTTGTCAGATATACAATGTGTGGGCTGCATTGAAGGAATCACCCCAAGCTCTGCAAAACGTGGAATATCTGAAATCTGAAGCGTCTGAGTATGTTCATCACGGTGTCGGCTGTCGCGCCTGCCGTTCGTCTTTTGTGCCATTTCATATGCATTCAGGGTCCAGCTATTCCCTTTGTCACCTATTGAATGAACCCCGATCTGAAAGCCCATCTTATCAGCCTGAATAACCATTTTCTCAAATTCTTCATATGGCATCATAGCAAGTCCCGAAGTTGCGGGATTATCAGCGAATGGTTCAAACATAAGAGCCGTACCTGATCCAATAGTACCATCGATAAATGCCTTGAGATAGCCAAACCGGATCCAGTTACTTCCGGCCGGATATTTTTTCTTAAGTTCAATATATTTAAGCAGAGCAGAAGTGTTGCCTGTCAATGATTTCCCAATGTCAATCCTGCTAGTAAGATTACCCTCAGCCTGAAGCTTTTCATAGGCATCGAAATCTGCATTTCCTGGTATCTGGATGCTGGTGACCCCGTATTCCCTGGCTTCCTTCAGAGCAAGCATGTATCCCTGATGTATTCTTGCTGATTCCTCTTCAGCCGATCTTTCTGCCTTTACTGCACCAGTTTTTATAAGATTTTCAGCGCTCTCCTTTAGTATGCCAGTCGGTTCTCCGGTTACAGGATCTTTCTGGATCTCACCACCGAATGGATCCGGGGTATCCCTGGTTATTCCTGACTTTTTAAGAATATAGCTGTTGACCAGCACAGAGTGTCCGTCGGCACGGCTAAGCAGAACAGGATTATCAGGCGATACCTTGTCAATCAGCTCTTTTGACGGCCATTTCCTGTCGATAAACATTTCATGTTCCCAGTGGCCACCTTCTATCAATTCTCCCGGTTTCGACCTGGAAACCTGTTCTTTAACCTTTCTGGTGATAACTGATGGATCGATAGTGTACCTGAGTTCAATATAATCAGGGTCGAGCGGTCCGAAATGAACATGAGCATCGTTGAAGCCCGGGATAACAAAACGTCCCCTGGCATCTATAATTTCAGTCTTCCCCTTCTCTATGTACTTCTTAATCTTTTCCGAAGATCCGACAGCAATAATTCTTTCACCGCTGATAGCAATTGCTTCTGCTCCAGGATTTTCGCTGTCGATGGTAAGAACCTTCCCGTTTAAAATAACCAGGTCGGCTTTTCCCTTCTTGCTGAACGATGCTAGACTTATCATGATTATTATTGATAATAAAATAGTTAGGTTCTTCATATAAGCAGTTTTCTGAATTAGAATTTTAGAAATAATTTAATGCAAAGATATAATTCCTTCGTGTTCCTTTGTGATGTACTTGGTGCACCTTTGTGGTAAGAAAAAATTAACCACTAAGGCACTCAAAGGATCACACTAAGGTTCACAATGTAAAAAGGATTTATCAACTCTGATAACATTTAACTTCTTGTTAAGAAATTTAAGAGTCTCTTATTACTTTCCATATATTAAAAGCGATAAATTCGCAGAAAATCAAAACATGAATATAGCCATTATCGGATACGGACGCATGGGTCATGAGATAGAATCAATTGCTGTCAGCCGTGGTCATGTAATTGGACTTATTATTGATCAGGATAATATATCAGATCTTAATGAAGTCAGGTTGAAAGATACTGATGTGGCAATTGAATTCACAACACCTGAAACTGCATTCAATAATGTTGTCAGTTGTCTTAGAATGAAAATCCCGGTCGTCTCAGGAACCACTGGCTGGCTTAAAGAATATAAAAAGGCAGCTGAAATTTGCATAGAGTCCGGAACCTCGTTTATTCACTCCTCCAATTTCAGCATTGGTGTGAATATTCTATTCAAACTTAACTCGGAAATGGCAAAACAAATGTCACATCATTCTGAGTATAAACCATTTATTGAGGAGATACATCATACAAAAAAGCTTGATGCTCCAAGCGGCACAGCCATCACAATTGCCAACACGATCAAACAATACAATCCGGATTATGACGGATGGTGTTTTGAAAATGATAAAACTAAAAACAAAATCCCTATCTGTTCTATCAGGGAAGGCAATGTTCCCGGAACCCACACCATTATCTGGGAATCTGAAATTGATACTATCAGCCTCAGGCACGAAGCTAAAAACAGAAAAGGTTTGGCTCTTGGAGCTGTTGTTGCGGCAGAGTATGTAAACACCCGAAAGGGAGTATTCACAATGAATGATGTACTGGGATTGTGATAATTATTTATAATTTTACGGCTTCTCATTCAATAAAGAAATATGACTGAATTACTCAAGAAAAAATACATCAGGTTTGCAATAGCTGCCATTATCTATATCCTGGTGGTAATCTGGATTGGGAACTATTGGCTTCTGCTGGGTTTGGGGATAATATACGACATGTACATCTCCAAAAAGGTAAACTGGTCCTTCTGGAAGAAAAGAAATGGCAAAAACAGCTCATTCGTTGAATGGATGGATGCCTTGATTTTTGCTGTTATAGCGGTCAGCCTTATTAATATCTTCCTGTTTCAGAATTACCGGATACCAACAGGTTCGATGGAAAAATCGCTTCTCATAGGCGATCATCTGTTTGTCAGCAAGCTGGCTTTTGGACCACGGATGCCCAATACGCCTATCGCTTTCCCTTTTACTCAGCATACGATGCCTTTCACAAAGGGAAAATCATGGTCAGACCTTGTTCATTGGCCATATAAAAGACTTGCAGGATTAGGGAAGGTCAGAAACAATGATGCTATCGTATTTAACTTTCCGGCAGGGGATACAGTAGTGGTTGAGGAGCAGGTTACAAGCTATTATGAAATCGTAAGGAGGACAGCAAGGGAGATGATGCAGAGAGAGAGCTATGGTGGTCAGACTCCGAAACCTGTCTCATATTATATGAAAGCAGCAAGGAAAGAGGTAAGGGACAGGTTTACAATAATTTATCGCCCGGTCGACCGACGCGATAATTATGTTAAAAGATGCATCGCTGTCTCCGGCGATTCTCTGGTTATTAAGGAAGGATCAGTTTATATCAATAATAAACTTGTTCCTGAAAATAGTACACAGCAGCTCAACTATGTAGTTGGAACCAATGGCACAACAATAAATCCAAAAGTATTTGAACGTCTCGGTATTTACAGATCGGACCAGACAATGGTTTCAGGATCAGCATATATTCTTCCTTTAACAAAATCGAATGCTGAAGCTATTTCAAAATTTGCCAATGTCAGGGAGGTGGCACCTCTGTTTTCAAAGCCAGGGGAGTTCGCTCCGCAAATTTTCCCTTACAGTAAAGCTTACGGATGGAATGAAGATAATTTCGGTCCGCTATGGATACCTGTGAAAGGTAGCATTGTAAAACTTGATACATCAAATCTTTGCCTTTACGACCGGATTATTGATGTTTATGAGAACAATGATCTGCGTGTCGAGGGAAAGACTATTTACATTAATAATAAACCAGCTGACTCATATACTTTCAAGATGAACTACTATTTCATGATGGGAGACAACCGGCACAATTCAGCTGATTCACGGTACTGGGGTTTTGTTCCCCAGGACCATGTAGTCGGTAAGCCCAAGTTCATCTGGCTTTCAATTGATAAGGAATCATCGGGACTGAAAAAGATAAGATTTAACAGAATAGCAAAAAGGATAAAATAAATGGGGTAAAAATAAAATAGGGACATGCTATGGCATGTCCCTATTTTATATGTTTATTATTTCTTATTTTACCTTTTCGACGATTGTTTTAAATGCTTCAGGATGATTCATTGCCAGATCTGCCAGGGTTTTCCTGTTCAGGGCAATACCTTTCTTTTCGAGATTCCCGATAAACTGTGAATAACTCATTCCATACTGACGGACTCCTGCGTTGATCCTCTGTATCCAGAGTGATCTGAATTCACCTTTCTTTTTTCTCCTGTCGCGGTAGGCATACCCAAGACCTTTGTCGAGAGTATTTTTTGCAACTGTGATGACGTTTTTTCTTGAACCGAAGTTCCCTTTTGTCTGCTTAAGAACCTTCTTCCTCCTGGCTCTTGATGCAACTGAATTTACTGATCTTGGCATAACTCATTTTTTTGAATGTCAGCGTCCCGCCTTTGGCGGAATCTTTCATGCTGTACAATCTGTTAATACTAGTTTAATTTTTCAATACGTGAAGCAATTATTTATTTACTTGCAAGAAGAAGTTTAACATTCTTCTTGTCTGCTTTGTCAACCAGGCCGAAATACGTCAGATTCCTCTTACGCTTTGTTGATTTCTTTGTCAGGATATGACTCTTAAATGCATGCTTACGCTTGATTTTTCCTGTTCCGGTGAGAGTAAATCTCTTTTTTGCACCGGAGTTAGTTTTCATTTTTGGCATTTTTAAATAATCAAGATATGTTAAAAAACTATTTTTTCTTTTTAGGGGAGAAAGAGATTATCATTCTTTTGCCTTCCAGACGGGGAAGCTGTTCCACTTTCCCAAACTCTTCAAGGTCATTTGCAAAGCGGAGTAACAAAACTTCTCCCTGTTCCTTGAATAATATCGATCTTCCCTTAAAGAACACATAAGCTCTTACTTTTGCTCCCTCTTCAAGGAACTTCATTGCATGTTTGAGCTTAAAATTATAATCGTGATCATCAGTGTTTGGACCGAACCTTATTTCTTTTACAACTACCTTGGCAGCCTTTGCCTTAATCTCTTTCTGCTTCTTTTTCTGCTGATAAAGAAATTTCTGATAATCAACGATTTTACAAACAGGGGGATCTGCATTTGGAGAAATTTCGACAAGATCGAGTTCCATTTGATCTGCCAGTTTAAGAGCATCCTGGATACTCATGACTGCTGTTTCTATTTCATCACCGACAACTCTGACCACTTTGGCAGCGATTCTGTTGTTAATCTTGTGAGCCTGCTGAACAACTCTTGCAGGACTTCGCCTAATTGGTAGGGTAATAGCTCTTTCCTCCTAACTTTTGTTAATACTAATTTTAATTCAAAAAATGCAACTAATAAGCAATCTCTTTTTCAATCTCCTTTTTGATAAATTCAGCAAATTCTTCAATTTTCATGCTTCCTTTATCACCTTCACCCTGCTTGCGGACAGCAATTGTTCCGTTCTCAGCCTCTTTTACACCGATGATCAGGAGATAAGGAATTCTCTTTAATTCATTATCTCTGATCTTCTTACCTATCTTTTCGTTCCTGTCGTCAATCAGTGTGCAAATATCGGAATTATTTAGAAAATCCAAAACTTTTCCTGCATAATCATTAAATTTTTCACTTATAGTCAGGATGACTGCTTTTTCAGGTGCAAGCCACAGCGGGAATTTTCCTGCCGTATTTTCGATCAGTACGGCAATAAAACGTTCCATTGAACCAAAAATGGCCCGGTGGATCATTACAGGCCTGTGCTTCTGATTATCGCTGCCGTTATATGACAGATCAAAACGTTCCGGCAGATTATAGTCTACCTGAATGGTGCCTAACTGCCACTTTCTTCCAATAGCATCTTTCACCATAAAATCGAGCTTTGGTCCGTAGAAGGCGGCTTCACCCAGTACAACAGTAGTTTCAAGTTTCTTCTCCTCGGCAGCTTCAATTATAGCTTTTTCTGCTTTTTCCCAGTTTTCATCCGATCCTATATACTTCTCTTTATTTTCCGCATCACGAAGTGAAATCTGTGCAGTGAATTCTTCCAGGTTAACGGCTTTAAAGATAAACTGAACAAGGTCAATTATGCTTTTAAATTCTTCCTTCAGCTGATCGGGCCTGCAAAAATGGTGAGCATCGTCCTGGGTAAAGCTCCTGACCCTCGTCAGTCCATGCAGTTCACCGCTTTGCTCATACCTGTAAACAGTACCGAATTCAGCCATCCTGTAAGGAAGATCTTTGTAGGAATGTGGTGTGGCATTAAATATTTCACAATGATGCGGACAATTCATAGGTTTTAACATGAACTGTTCTCCTTCCTGCGGAGTCGACATAGGCTGAAATGAATCCTTTCCATACTTTTCATAATGACCCGATGTCTTGTAAAGGTTAACATTTCCGATATGAGGTGTTGCAACAATCTTGTAACCCCTCTTTTTAAGCACTTTAGTCATGAAATTGATAAGATTCTGCCTGAGTTCGGCTCCTTTCGGCATCCATAACGGAAGCCCCATTCCCACCCGGGGAGAAAAAGTGAACAGTTCCAGTTCCTTACCTATACGCCTGTGGTCCCTTCTTTTAGCCTCCTCAAGAAACACAAGGTACTCATCCAGCATCTTTTGTTTTGGATAAGTAATCCCGTAGATCCTCGTAAGCATCTTGTTTTTTTCGTTACCCCGCCAGTAAGCTCCTGCAACACTAAGCAACTTGATTGCTTTAATGGGTTCTGTTGAGGACAGGTGTGGCCCGCGGCAAAGGTCAGTAAAGTTACCCTGGGTATACAGCGATATTGTTCCATCCTCAGGTTCCCCTATCAGTTCGACTTTATACTGATCACCTTTTTTTGAAAATATTTCAATAGCCTCTTTTTTGCTGACATCTCTCCTTGTAAAGGTGAGGTTTCTGGTAGCAAGCTCTTTCATCCTGTTTTCAATCACAGGGAGCTCGTTTTCAGTTATCACTTTACCATCGCCAGGATCCACATCGTAGTAGAATCCGTTTTCGATAGCAGGACCGATGCCGAATTTAATTCCTGGGTATAACGATTCGAGAGCTTCAGCCATAAGATGAGCCGATGAGTGCCAGAATGCATGTTGGGCGGCCTCCTCTTCCCATTTATGAAGCTTAAGGGTAGCATCTGAATTTATTGGCCTGGTCAGATCAACTACTTCTCCGTTTACCGTTGAAGCGAATACTTCTTTTGCAAGCTGTGGGCTGATCTGTTCCGCTATTTCAAGACTGCTGATACCGCTGTTATATTCTTTTACAGAGCCATCAGGGAAAGTTATCTTGATCATTATCTGAGTTTCATTTTTATTGGAGTGCAAAGATAATGATATTTTTGAATTTTACTTCACCATTTAAATCCCCCTCTCCCAGGAAAGAGGGGAACTTATCTTGCTGTTATTTAAGCCCCTCCCTATCCGGGGGATGGGTTTGGGGAGAGGTGAATTTATGGCACGTATTTTGAATTTGATTAACTGAACATTAATATTCGAAGCCATGAAAAAGATAATTTATCTCTCACTTGTTCTTCCCTTCATCCTTTTCTCATGCGAAATATCGCCCCGGGCTTATTTCTCTGCAAGTCCAGGCGATCCGGTTGTAGGGGAGGAGGTCTGGTTTACAAACGAATCAGACAATGCTGCTAGCTTTGAATGGGATTTTGGAGATGGATATATTTCAAATGATGCTAATCCGATTCATAAATTTACTGCTTCAGGAACTTTTACAGTCGTTTTGAAGGTGTGGTCAGAAAGCGGTTTAACAGATGAGGCATCCCTCATTCTGGATGTTAAAATACCTACCCTTCTTGAAATTGAAGTGCTTGAGTACTATGAAGAATATCCGGTTGAAGGAGCAAGCGTCATCATTTATCCTACTCTGACTGACTGGGAGAATGAAACAAATAATGTAAATGAAGGTTTTACTGACGTTGATGGAAAGGTTGTGTTTTCAGATCTCGACAATTTAGTTTACTATCTCGATGTATGGGGAGAAACCCACGATAATTATGCACTGAAGGATGAAGATATCGGGTTCATCCGAACTTCTGAAATTATACCAAATAAGATAAACAGGTTCATTGCTTATGTTGATATTGTTGACCATGGAAAAGGTGAAGGCAGACGCGACAGGACAATTGTCATCAAAAAGCTTGAAAGAAAGTCAGCAGATAAGACTCAGCCCGAAGCATCACCTGATACCAATGGGTGGCAGGTATTATACGATAAAAGGGCAGGGAAGAATTAATCAGAATTTAACGAATAAAGACTCTGAAAGGTAAAAGATTAATTGATTGCTGTTGTAATCTGATTTTTAATTCGTCAACTTTTTGTTCCAGTTCAGCGTCCGTAAATTTGTTTTGTTTGTCAAGAGTCAGAAAAATATCAAGTGATCTGACAAGACCTTTTCCCGGAGAGGGATCAAGGTATACTCCTTTTTTTATTTCAACCTCTGATAATTCTGTTCCAAAATGTTCGAAACAGAGTGCTTTAATATCCTCTTTGGTGACAATTCTTCCTTTTGACAGGAGCATTCTTCGCAGTCTATTTAATTTGTCCTCTTTAGACAGTTTTTGCCTGGCACCAAAACTATTAGTAATCATTATCACACTGTTGGTATCCAGGTCGCTGCCGTTCTGGATAGTTAACTTCGAATTAGATCGTATACTATTGGCCAATTCGCCAGAGGTTGTCCAAAACTGAACATTTGCCCTTTCAAAATTTGAATTGCAGTTAAGTATCAAATAAGAATTTGAATCATCACTGACAACATCAATTGCCTCAAGTCGTTGTTTAAGCCTTGAAATGATCTGATCGAGCTGTTTCAGTTCAGATGAGATTAAATCTGTTCCCAGTAATGCAAAGCTGGCTCGTTCATCCCTGATCAGGTCAATAAGGTGATTGATGGTTTCCTTGGCATCGCGCGAATCAAAACGGGCAACACCACCATGCCTTATCATATAACCTTCTTCATTCGCGGTTTCACTGCCGAAAGAATGAAATGGTTTGTAAATGGTTCCTCTTGTATCAGATATGGTTTTAATATCAAAAAACAAATCCTCAGTGGTCAGAGGAATGATATTTATACCCTGTGTAAGTAATTGAGAGAACTCATTTATCTCCCTGTTGACAACAGGAAAGCAATTCAATAAGACGGTCAGATCGTTTATAATTTCACTTGAAACTGGCTGAGATAACTGAATTTCAATCCAAAAAATATCCCTGGGGATAGGTTTCAGAATATTTCCTGGAAATTTTCTTTTTAACTCTTCAGGTAAAGCATCTGACTTAACAAAACTTTTCAAAAGGTAGTTATGATTTTCAATCGTCATGAATTTAGCCCTGTAAAATTCATTTACATACCTGCAGGTCTTATATGAAACATCAGTTTCTTTTCTAAAAATTTCATCAAGGCTCTTATCTTGTGCATGTTGAGGAAGTTCAAATCCCTGCGTGAAATCGACATCCTTACTGTTTATTTTCCACGTGGCATTTGATATACAGCTGTAAAACCTCTCTTCATTTTGTTTATTTTTTAT
>JBGPAF010000019.1:0-9623 GCA_041480535.1 Bacteroidia bacterium | reverse complement strand
CTTTCAGTTTTTCAGCATCACAAATATCAAAGACAGCAAGTTCAGGTTTGACGCCGGTGATCTGACCAATACGATCAATTACTTCTGCCTCAGAGTTATACAGGTTATCTATTATCACAACCTCATATCCCTTTTCGATCAGTTCAACTGCCGTGTGGGAACCTATATATCCTGTTCCTCCTGTCACAAGAATTTTATGTTTCATCAGAGACTCCAGTAAGTATGTTTCTTAATTTTCCCCCGAAGGGTGCCTTTCACATCTATAATAATTCCATCTTTATTCAGAAGGGGCGTAAAATAACTCTCTTCGAGGCCGGAATATTCCTTGTGGCTCACTGCAAGGATCACTGCATCATATTTCCCCTCAGGATTTTTCCTTACATCAAGGCCATATTCTTCTTTTACCTCATGAGCGCTTGCACCCGGATCAATAACATCAACCGTCACGTTAAAGTCGACAAGTTCCTTGATGATATCAACTACTTTTGAGTTTCTTATATCGGTAACATTTTCCTTAAATGTAATACCCATAATAAGAACACGTGAATGAGTAGGATTCTTTCCGGCAGAGATTATTTTCTTAACTGTCTGTTTTCCGATGTACCGGCCCATACTGTCATTTGTAAAACGGCCTGAATCGATCATCTGGGGGTGGTATCCCAGTGCTTTGGCCTTATATGAAAGATAATAAGGATCGACTCCGATGCAATGTCCGCCTACAAGTCCGGGATAGAATTTCAGAAAATTCCATTTTGTGCCGGCTGCTTCCAGAACCTCAAAAGTATTTACACCAAGACGGTTAAATATTATTGAAAGTTCATTCATAAATGCGATATTAATATCCCTCTGGGTATTCTCGATTATTTTTGCCGATTCGGCAACTTTTATAGAGCTGGCCCTGTAGACTCCTGCCTCAATGATCAGCTCATATACTTTTGCTATGTTTTCTGCTGATTCAGCATCACATCCGCTGGTGACTTTAACAATTTTTGTGAGAGTATGATTCTGATCGCCCGGATTTATTCTTTCGGGAGAAAAGCCAACTTTAAAATCGGTGCCGCATTTCAATTTAGAGAATCTTTCCAGAACCGGTACGCAATCTTCTTCGGTACAGCCCGGATAAACCGTGGATTCATAAACAACATAATCTCCCTTTTTTAATATTTTCCCTACTGTTTCAGAAGCTTTCAGCACGGGTGTAAGATCTGGAAGGTTATAAATATTGGTTGGTGTTGGCACCGCAATTATATGAAAGGATGCTTCCCTGAGATCCTTCGGATCGCTGGTAAACAAGATATCAGTATTATTAAATGCTTCAGGTTTCAGCTCGTTGCTTGGATCTATCCCCTTTTTCATCAGGGCAACCCTTTCGGGTTTAATATCAAATCCGACAACCCTGATCTTTTTTGCAAACTCCAGTGCTATTGGAAGACCAACATATCCAAGGCCGATTAAAGAAAGTTTGGTTTCTTTTTTTACAAGTTTATTATACATATTTGGAATTATTTGGTTTTTAAAATCGGATGATAATCTCCAACAAGTCCTACAGGATTTGAATTTCTGATAGTGAAAGCAGTTATCACTGACTGACGGGCATCACTGAGACCAAATCCCCTCCCTGCAATTATCTCTTTATAGGAAGTTGTGTGAAGCTCGCCAAATCCTTCGCTGAACTCTATCTCCTCACCTTCGATCTTTATCGATCTGAATGTTCTTTTTCCGGATTCTTTTACAGACACCGGGAGATCATTATAATCTATACTCAGGAACCATCGTACCCTTGCATTTTCGAGTTCAAGATATCCTGCTGCCTTGTTTGGTTGCGATATATGAACAATATTCTTTGTTGTGTCACCGAAAATCCAGCCGAGCATATCAAAGAAATGGATGCCTATATTAGTTGCCACTCCGCCCGATTTCTGAACATCGCCCTTCCAGGAAATGTAGTACCAGTTTCCCCTGCTTGTTATATAAGAAAGGTCAATATCGTATATTTTGTCTTTGGGCCCGTTTTTAATCTTTTCTTTAAGTTCCATGATTTTTGGATGAAGACGAAGCTGCAGTATCGTATAGATTTTACGTCCTGTCTCATTTTCAATTTCCTGGAGTGCATCAACGTTCCAGGGATTAAGCACAATAGGTTTTTCACATATTGCCTCAGCCTGGTGTCTTAATGCAAAGCGGATATGGGAATCGTGAAGATAATTCGGGGAGCTGATGCTGACATAATCGATTTTTGTACCGGTTCTCTTAAGCTTATCAAAGTGCCTGTCGAATCTTTCAAATTCAACGAAGAAATCGCTATGAGGGAAATATCCGTCAAGAAGCCCAACGGAATCAAATTTGTCGAGGCTTGCAAGAAGAT
Source organism: Bacteroidia bacterium (assembly GCA_041480535.1). GTDB lineage: Bacteria > Bacteroidota > Bacteroidia > Bacteroidales > VadinHA17 > LD21. The sequence goes on along the minus strand of JBGPAF010000019.1, from coordinate 7,258 downwards.
TATTCCCCGTGTCTTTAATGGCTTTGAGATGACGAACAGCAATATAACCGGCGACGCCGATCAGGCCAAAATTTTTAGGATTCGATTCCATAAGCACTCTATCTAAGAAAGAATTTTAAACTAATAATTAATTTTTGACACATTCCCGTCCTGAATTTTGTATTTCTCTCCGCTTTCAGGACAGATGGCAAAACCGTTCTCGTCAAACTTAAGCTTATGCCCGTATTCGCTCATCCAGCCTGTCTGTCTTGCCGGATTGCCAACCACCAGGGCATAGGGTTTCACATCCTTTGTAACTACAGCTCCAGCTCCGATAAATGAATAGGTGCCGATCCTGTTTCCGCATACAATAGTTGAGTTGGCTCCGATTGATGCCCCTTTCTCAACAATTGTTGTTACGTAACTGTCCTTACGGATGACAGCACTTCGTGGGTTTACAATATTTGTAAAAACCATCGACGGACCAAGAAACACATCATCCTCACAGATAACGCCCGTATATATCGATACATTGTTCTGGACTTTTACATTTCTTCCGAGCTTTACTCCGGGGGATATTACTACATTCTGTCCTATATTACACTTTTCCCCTATTTCAGAACCTGCCATTATATGGCTGAAGTGCCATATTTTAGTCCCTCCGCCTATTTTACAGCCTTCGTCTATTACTGCTGTTTCGTGGGCAAAATATTCTCTTTCCATTATTACTTTCTTTCAAAAAAGTTAAGAATTTTATTAGTAATATATTCAAGCTGATCCTGTTCCATTTCGGTGTGTACAGGTAATGAAAGCACCTCTTTGCACAGAGCATTTGTAACAGGAAAATCTGACTCCTTATACCCGAGGTACCGGTAAGCCTCCTGCATGTGAAGGGGCCCCGGATAATAGATCATTGACGGGATTTTATTTTCTTCAAGATACTTGTGAAGATCATCTCTCAAGCCGTTTTTGATCCTGACAGTGTACTGATGAAAAATGTGTGATGAATATTTTTCTCTTTCAGGAACTTCAATATGGACACATCCTGCAAATGCTTTATCATAAAAATCCGCAACAGCTTTTCTGGCAATATTGTACCGGTCGAGATATTTAAGCTTGACTCTCAGTATTGCAGCCTGCAATGTGTCAAGCCGTGAATTGACCCCGATATCATTATAATGATAGCGTATTTTCATCCCATGGTTTGCAATGCTCCTCAGCTTTTTAGCCAGGTCATCATCGTTTGTATATATTGCTCCCCCGTCGCCATAGCATCCAAGATTCTTTGAAGGGAAAAAAGAAGTTGTTCCTGCGTTACCGATTGTTCCTGCTTTTTTAATATCCCCCCCTGTGAAATAATAGTCAGTTCCAGTGGCCTGAGCGGCATCTTCGATTACCAGAAGATTATGCAGACGGGCAAGTTCCATGATACCTTCCATATCGGCGCACTGTCCGAAAAGATGAACAGGCACTATTGCCCTGGTCCTTGGAGTTATGGCTTTATGTATTTCTTTCACCGAAATATTATAAGTTCCCGGATATGGATCGACAATGACAGGTTTTAACCCCAGCAGGGCAACTGCTTCAACAGTAGCAATAAAAGTAAAATCAGTGGTGATGACCTCATCTCCGGGTTTCAGTCCCAGCGACATCATTGCGATCTGCAGGGCATCGGTACCGTTGGCACAGGTAACAACATGTTTTACGCCCAGGTAGGACTGCAATTCTTCTTCGAGCAGCTTAACGTCGGGTCCCTTAATAAAAGCAGTTGAACTTAATACCGAAAAGATTGCATTGTCAATTTCAGACCTGATATTATCATACTGAGTTTTCAGGTCAACCATTTGGATCTCTCTCATATGAAAGAAATAATTAAAGTTACAAAGATAGTATTTTTCGGCTGAAATTTGCGTAACCATCAGGAGGCCATTTCATTTAAAAACGACTCATGATTATAGCTAACAACATGTTGTTAAAATGTTAATAAGATCACCCTGTTTTTTTAGGGAAAGCACCATGGATGATCTTAATTTGTTTCGACAGATAACAGATTTTTTTGGACACAAAAGCTTTCATAAGAGAATTATTATTCGGACACGATTGCGTCATAATTCCGGGCTTTGGAGGGTTTATAGGAAACTTTTCACCAGCCCGTATCGATAAAATTACAGGAACTTTTTATCCGCCAGTCAGGAAAATTTCCTTCAACAGGAACCTGAATCACAACGACGGACTTCTGATAAGCAAAATTTCACAATCGACAGGCGTAAATTATGGTGATGCAAGGCACCTGGTTGAAGAGTTTGTAATGGAACTGACCGGTAGGCTGGCAAGAGGTGAAAAAGTAGTGTTTGACCATATCGGAACATTTGTAAATAATCATGAGAATAATGTCCAGTTTGAACCTGAAGCAAATATTAACTATTATGCCGGGTCATTTGGACTTGAATCATTTCAATGTGTTCCAGTCAGAGATTATGATGTCAGAAAGAGGATAACCAGGCATATCGGCAAGGACCCCTTAAAGCAGGCTTCAACACGGAAAAACCTCTGGAGAGCTGCAGTTGTGATTCCAATCCTGGCCCTACTTATAGCTGTTCCGCTGAAAACAGATCTTTTTAAGGTTAAAGTTGAGACAACTTCATTGAATCCTCTTGTTACAGCTGAATTTGAAAATAACAGGAAAGCACTTGATGAAGCTGTTGTAATTATTCCTGACACCAGTAATATTTTACCGGAACCTGTTCCTGCAGTTCCAGTTGAGGAGTACCATTATCGTGTCATAACCGGAAGCTTTAAATCGGAACAAAATGCCCTGTCGCATGTGAACAGCCTTAAAGACGACGGCTTCAATCCTGAGATAACTCAGGCTGAAAACGGGTTTTTCAGGGTCACAGCCACAATGTGCAGTAATATGGAGACTGCTATCTCAACAAGAGACAGCATTTCCAAAAAATTCCCGGGTACCTGGATCTCCAAACGATAATCTATTTTATTGAACTCCCGTTACTGACTTTATCGGCAGGGGTGACCATCACCAGCTTGCCATCCTTATCTTCAGCCATCAGTATCATTCCCTTTGATTCAATCCCTCTTATCTTCCTTGGTTCAAGGTTGGCAACGATTGAGATCTGTTTCCCGATTATCGATTCAGGTTCATAGTACTCGGCAATACCTGATACTATTGTCCGGACATCCAGGCCGGTGTCAATTTTGAGCTTCAGGAGCTTGGTGGTTTTTGGTACTTTTTCAGCTTCAAGAATGGTTGCTGTCCGGATGTCAACTTTAGTAAAGTCATCAAATGATACCGGATCTTTTGAAGGCAGAATCTTTGCTGCTGCAGTTACATTTGCCTTCTTTGTTGACTCAAGTTTGGCTATCTGCCTGTCGATTTCTTCATTCTCAATTTTCTCGAACATCAAACCGGGCTTATTTATAAGATGACCTGGCTTAAGCAGGTCAATTCTTCCTGCATCATCCCAATTCAGCAAATCAATATTGAGCCATTTTCTCAGTTTATCCATCGAAAATGGGATAAACGGTTCAAGTACAATAGTTAAATTGGCAGTTATCTGAAGAGCAATATTCATAATTGTTTTTACTCTTTCCGTATCAGTTTTAACAACTTTCCATGGCTCAGCGTCGGCGAGATATTTATTACCAAGCCTTGCAAGATTCATAGCCTCTTTCAATGCTTCGCGGAACCTGAATGCTTCAAGACTGTTCTCTGCTTTCTCTTTTATCACCGATATTTCTGCAAGAACTGAATTATCATTCTCATCAGTCACACCTCTTTCCGGAACACTTCCGTTATAATAGTTGTTTGTCAGAACAAGAGTACGGTTGACAAAATTGCCGAGAATGGCAACAAGCTCATTATTGTTGCGCGCCTGGAAATCTTTCCAGGTGAAATCGTTGTCTTTTGTTTCAGGAGCATTGGCGCATAATGTATACCTCAGAACATCCTGTTTCCCCGGGAAATCTTCGAGATATTCGTGAAGCCAGACTGCCCAGTTGCGGGATGTTGAGATCTTATCATTTTCGAGATTAAGAAACTCATTTGCCGGAACATTGTCAGGAAGGATAAATGAACCTTCGGCTTTCAGCATTGCAGGGAAAATGATACAGTGAAAGACAATATTATCCTTACCGATGAAATGAATCATTCTTGTTTCAGGATCTTTCCAGTATTTTTCCCATTCAGGTGTAAGCTCTTTAGTTGCAGATATATAACCGATAGGGGCATCGAACCAGACATAAAGCACTTTCCCCTTTGCCCCTTCAACCGGAACAGGGACACCCCAGTCGAGATCGCGGCTTACAGCCCTTGGCTGAAGGCCCTGGTCAATCCACGACTTGCATTGGCCGTAAACATTTGTCTTCCATTCTTTATGGTCCTCAAGAATCCATTTTTTCAGCCACCCCTCATATTTATCGAGCGGAAGGTACCAGTGGAGCGTCTCCCTCAGGACCGGCTTGCTTCCGCTTATAGTGGAGTGAGGATTTATAAGATCATTCGGACTAAGTGAAGTGCCGCATTTTTCGCACTGGTCGCCATATGCGTTTTCGTTGCCGCAATAAGGACAAGTGCCCATAATGTACCTGTCGGCAAGAAAACAACCGGCTTCTTCATCGTAATACTGCTCGGTTGTTTTTTCGGTGAATTCGCCTTTGTTATAAAGATTCAGAAAAAACTCAGATGCCGTATCATAATGTATTTTGTTTGAGGTCCGGGAATAAATATCAAAGGATATGCCGAAATCCTCAAAAGCTTTCTTATTCAGAGAATGATATCTGTCAACAACCTCCTGCGGTGTAATTCCCTCATTGCGTGCTTTCAGCGTAATAGGTACGCCATGCTCATCCGACCCGCAGATTGAAATTACATCAGCTCCTTTCATCCGGAGGTACCTTGTGTAAATATCAGAAGGGACATAAACCCCGGCAAGATGACCGATATGCAATGGACCGTTGGCATAGGGAAGGGCTGATGTGATAAGATATCTTTTATAATTCTTCATAACGTTGATAATGAATGATTATCATTTTTAAAAGTTGCACAAAGATAATGGATAATGTTTATTCAGGAAGTTGGATAAGGAGACAATAAGGATTATTTTTATGCAATATTTTATAAATATGTCTTTAAAAAAGGTACAGCCGCCATATCTTAACAGAGGCGATGAAGTAGCGATTATCTCTCCTGCATGGGCCATTGATGAGGACAAAATAAATGCCGCCGTTTTATTCCTTGAGGATTGGGGATTGAAGGTAAGACTTGGAAGGAATGTTTTAAAACGATCGGGTCCGTTTGCCGGAACTGACGATGAACGCCTTTATGACCTTCAGAAGATGACAGATGATCCTGCCATTAAAGCAATTTTCTGTTCAAGAGGAGGTTACGGGATGCTGAAGATAATCAGCAGAATGAGATTCTCCGAATTGAAAAAGACACCTAAATGGTATGTGGGATTCAGTGATATAACAGTCCTGCATCTCTGGCTTAATGAGATCTGCGGGATAATCTCCATTCATGGTGATATGCCGCTCAATTATTCAGATAAGGAAAAGTCAAAAGAAACTTTTGATACTCTTCATAATGCTCTTTTCGGGGCTCATAAACCTATATCATGGAATGGGACTTTTCTTCGTCCTGATGAAATTTCAGGTGAAGTAACCGGAGGTAACCTGTCGATGATTTATAGCCTGATTGGAACAAAAGCTGAACCAAAAACACGTGGCAGGATACTGTTCATCGAAGAGGTGGGGGAATACTATTATCACCTCGACAGGATGATGACATCACTCAGGCTGGCAGGCAAGCTGAAAGGCCTGACAGCATTAGTCGTGGGAGGGATGACAAAGATGGAAGACACCAGAATACCATGGGGCAAAAGTGCGGAAATAACAATTGCTGAAGCAGTATCAGATTATAAATATCCTGTCTTCTTTGATTTTCCGGCGGGACATATTGCCGATAACAGAGCTTTCTACATTGGTAAGGCTGCTAAAATCACCCCGGATGGCGAAAAAACAGTTCTTAGATTCATCTGATATCAGAAAGCTGATATTAGAAGATCAAGATCTTTTGATATTGCGCCAAATTTCTGACCTAATGTCTCATTTGTGAGAATTCCGTTGAAAAGGTAAACTCCGTTACGGATCCCCCTGTCATTCTTTAGTAATTGTATTATTCCTCCTGCTTCAGCAATACTCTGAAACAACGGATTGAATATGTTGCTGAGGGCAATTGAAGCTGTACGGGCCACCCTCGACGGAAGATTCCATGCCGAGAAGTGTATCACACCATGCTTTTCATAGACAGGATCCCTGAGGGCCCGGCACTCTGTTGTCTCTATGCAACCGCCACGGTCTATGCTCAGGTCAATTATTACCGCACCTTTCTTCATGCTTTTAACCATATCCTCAGTAATATAATACCATGGACGAAGGTCCTCAAGCTCTATTGCACCTATCAGGACATCGGCTGATTTAAGCGCCTTTTTTAGCACCTGTGGATGAAAAACTGATGTCTGGAGCCGCTGGTTTATCTGATTCTGAAACCGCCGCAGGTTATGGAGTGACGGATCGAATATTTTAACCACAGAACCGAGTCCCAGTGCTGCACGGGCAGCATATTCACCTGCAGTATTGGCTCCAATTATCACCACCTCGGTAGGAGTAACCCCGGTGATCCCTCCAAGAAGAACGCCCTTTCCACCATGATGGTTGCTTAAATAATCGGATGCTAAAAGAATTGATGTAACGCCGCTTATCTCGCTCATTGATTCCATCACAGGCATTACACCGTTATTATCACGAATCTTTTCAAGGGCAATCGCCGTTACCTTTTTCCTAATAAGCTTGCCAAGAGTTTCCTCACTTAGCTGAAGAACATTAAGAAACGACATGACAATCTGGTTGCCCTTAAGGTATTCGACCTCCTGCATTGTAAATGGTGCAACCTTTATGACAGCATCAGCACTGAATACCCTGGCAGGGGAATCAGTGATAATAGCTCCGTTCTCAGCATAATCCTTGTCAGAATAATTTGCACCTGCACCTGCCCCCTTTTGTAAAATTACCTCATTTTCATTTTCGACCAGAATATTTACTGCCTCAGGAGTAAGGGCCACTCTTTTCTCATCATTTCTTTTGTCGCTTGGAATTCCGATTGAGATCTTCTTGTGCCTGACAGCTGTTTCAAGCTGTTCTTCTTTCGGCATAAAGGCGGTGCTGCCTAAATTTAAATTTCCGTTTTTGCCTTTGTCATTCATTT
>JBGPAF010000018.1:0-9704 GCA_041480535.1 Bacteroidia bacterium | reverse complement strand
CTTTTTCATAGACTGTAATTCATTTTATCCGGAGGGCGAAATTAGCAAGAATATCCGGCAGTTAACCTGGCATTGAAATATTTAAAACAACTTTAACATTTTTTTGTTTTTGTCTGATTACATCGCAAAGTTTTTCAATGACCTCGCCTACAGATTTTTCCGTAGAAAAATAATCGGAAACTTCATTATTCCGGTACACTAACACAAATGTGACCTTAATGTTTTCTTCTGACAGAAAGTTGTAAAGGATCTGCTTCTTTTTGCGGTAGGCTTCCCTGATTCTTCTTTTGATCAGGTTTCTGGTAACAGCAAGCCTGAAAATTTTTTTCGGAACGCTGAATGCAACCTGTGCAGGTGACGGAAGGCTTACACTGCATAATATCCAGAAAACTTTAAATTGCGAGGTGTAGAAAACGCTGCCATTCTCAAATATTTCAGTGATCAGTCTGGTCCCGCAAAGCCTTTCATTCTTGCCGAAAGTCTGCCTTTCACCTCTGTCCATTTCAAAATCGATTATTCCCGGTATATTTCAGAAAACCTGAACGGGGCCGGGAGGAACCTGTATGTTGATTATTTATTACCTGCAGTTCTTGTTATGCTCCTTTAGAAAATCATCAAGGGCCATGGTCATTGAAGGAGCCTTCGGATTAGGTGCATTTATATCGAGCCTCAAACCTTCGTGCTCAACTGCGCTGGCAGTTGTTGGCCCGAAAGCAGCGATCTTTATATCTCCCTGGACAAAATCAGGAATGTTTTCTTTCAACGATTTGATGCCGGTAGGACTGTAAAATACCACGATATCATAATCAAAATCATTGCTGTTTGTGAAATGGCTGCTTCTGGTTTTGTACAATGTCCCGATTGTGTATTTTATATTGTTTTTATCAAGCAGATCGGGGATCTCAGCATTATGAGGTTCAGACAGCGGGACAAAGAAATTGTCATCCCTGTGTTTGATTATTAAATCAATAAGATCCTGGAACCTTGCTTTCCCATGGAATATTTTCCGTTTTCTGTAAACTATATATTTCTGAAGATAGAAAGCAACATTCTCTGTGATGCAGAAGTACTTCATTGTATCAGGAACAACTATCCTGAGTTCATTGCAAATCCTGAAGAAATGGTCTATTCCGGTTTTGCTTGTAAAAATTACAGCATTGAAATCAAGAATGTTGATTTTTTGCTGACGGAAATCTTTTGATGACACTCCTTCAACCTCAACAAAAGGTTTAAAGTCAATTTTCAGATTGTATTTTTTTGCCAGATCGAAATACGGCGATTTCGGATTGTTTGGCTCTGGCTGTGAAACTAAAATCTTCCTTATTTTCAATTTCTTACTGATTAAGTTTTACTTTCAAAGTAACACTTCCCGCTTTAAATAAGGCCTGTAAAATATTTCAACAAAATCAGAACAGGCAAAATTTCCAGCGCACAAAGGTACAAAATCAAATATAAAATTGAAATATTCCTCTTTGTAAAAATTAAGAACAAACGTGTAACGCGATATAAATAGAAGATAATCAGCACTATTGTCCCTGAAACAAAATATACCTGATGGGGCAGAATATCAGTATAAACCAGTAACACAAGAACTGCAAATATCAGAACCGAGCTGAACCTGTACGATTGGTAGAGGGTCAAAATATATTCATTAAATGCTTCGGTCTCTGAACTAAGGTTACCTGCCGCCAGGCAAATAAGATGGCGGGAAGTAATGCTGAAAATTACTATTCCCAGCGATATCAGCATAAACAAAAATGGTTTAATACCTCCCGGAATAAAATCATACCATGCAGCAGCACAGTATCCAAACAGGCCGATTATAAGAAATGAAACAAAATTCAGAATTGTTGACTGCCAGTAAAACAACGAACCGGTATCGCGTGACGAGGACTCATTTATACCGCGGAAAAGCAAAAACCTGTTCAGTTCCGGGAACATGCTCCTTGTAGTCGTTCTTACTACCAGCCAGAGGAAAGCACATATAAAGATTGTACCTATTATCCAATCGTGATGAAGAGGTTTTTCCGGAAGAGGCATACCCTCTTTCAGGGGTTCTATAATTGTCAGAGTCTGATCCAGGCTAACCGAACTGGTTTTTTCAACAAACTGATAAGGGAACTGGCCCTGTGGAAAAGGCTGGATATTCCTTGCCAAACCCAATGAATCGCAAAAAGTGACATCCGCAATGCTGTTCCTGGAGCAGACCGAAGTGGAATCGGTTATTGTAATTTCAGGAAAGGCAGGTTTGGTTTTCTTTTTCCTTAATGAATCAGCATACTTTATATATGCTGGCACTTCATCAAGTTTCCGGAATACTGAATCCGGAATAAGGTTATCAGTATTAATCCGGATAACAATCTGTGGCTTAATTGTATCCTGTGTGTTAAAGCCAGTTATCATGATCTTATTGCGGAATAGACCACAAAAGTAATGATTATTAAAATTACCGGGATGAGTTTGAAGAAAACAGAATTATCAGAAATATTCATTTTGGGTTCCGGATATATCTGCAAGGATATTATTTGCAAGCCTGCTTGCCCCTATCCTGAAGAGGCTGTTTGTCAGCCATTCCTCACCGAGACAGCTCTTCACAATATGATAATAGGTCAAAGCATCAGCAGATGTTACGATTCCTCCGGCAGCTTTGAAACCAACTTTTATTCCGGTCTCGGAGTAAAAATTCGTTATAGCCCTGCACATTACGAACGCAGCTTCGGGTGTTGCCGAAACAGTTGTTTTTCCGGTTGAGGTTTTAATAAAATCTGCTCCTGCATCCATAGCTATCATTGATGCCTTGAATATCTGTTCGTAATCTCCGAGCAGGCCTGATTCAACAATTACCTTAAGGTGTTTTTCTCCCAGCGCTTCCTTAATTTCGAGGATTTCATCGGCAACCAGTGCGAAATCATTGCCAAGAAAAGCACCAACTGGCAGTACAATATCAATTTCATCAGCTCCTGCATCAACGGCCATCTTGCATTCAGAAACCTTTATGCTCCTGAATGTCTGGGATGAAGGAAAAGCTCCGGCCACTGATGCTATTTTTACATTTTTTACAGTGAGCTTCTCTTTGACTACCGAAACAAAATTAGGATATACGCAGATCGCGGCAATGTTCGGAATATTAGAAAACCTACCCGAAAAGCTGTTTACCTTTCCGGTCAGGCGTAAAATATGACTTTTGTTATCAGTGGTATTCAGACTGGTCAGGTCTATTGAATTCAGAATATTCATCAGGAGATGTTTATCCGGAACATCTGATGCCATGGCACTAACCGTTTTCAGGCCTTTTTTAATCTCGGCTTCCGAAGGGCATTGTTTAATAAGTTTCTGATATAGTTTTGTCATACAACAATCCTTTTGTTAATTATTTCCTAAAGTAAAAATGAAAAAAAGAACGGGTTCAATTTAATGTTTTTTGTTTTCATAATTATTTTTAGAACGATTTTTCTGTGATCCATTATTTATGGTTCTGTTCCTTGCCAGCGAAGCAAATATCCCAAGGACAGACAAAATTGAGAAAATAACAAACCCGGTTCTCATTCCTGATATCAGTCCGGGATAAGTGGAGGGATTGATAGTCTGGTTCCCGATATAGAGCGCTATAAGCATCATCGCAATGCCCATGCTTAACATTTGCCCCACCATTCTCATTGTTCCCACTACTCCTGATGCTACTCCAAGATGACGCTTCTCAACGGAGCTCATTATAGCATTAGAGTTGGGGGATGAAAAGAGGCCAAATCCGATTCCCATCAGCAATAGCAGTGCCACTATAGTAAAATTCTGTGTTGCCGGAGTGATAAAGCAAAGCAGGACTAATCCGGAGGCAGTAAGTCCCATACCGATTGATGCAATAACCCCGGGATTATATTTGTCGGATAACCTTCCTGCAAATGGAGATAAAAGTGTCATGGCTATTGGCTGCGATATCATTATCAGGCCGGCTGTTCTTGCGTCAAATCCCTTGATGTACTGAAGGTAAAGGCTTATAAAGAATCCGGTCGCGCTTGTTGCAGAATAGTGAATCAGTGCAGCCATCCCTGAAAAGGCAAAAACCCTGTTACGGAGTATCAGGCGGATATCAAAAACCGGATTTACAGCCCCCTTCTCAAAGAAAACAAACACGACAGCCAGCAATGTCCCTGTTATAAGACAAATCCATCCTATGGATGAAGGAAGCTTTGAAAATCCATACATAAACCCAAACAATGCAGTTCCATAAATCAGCGATCCCTGCCAGTCAAACTTCTCGCCTTTTGAATCTGCCCATTCAGCATTTATCCTTGTCTTTATCAGAACAGAAGACGCTATACCAAAGGGAACAAGAAATGCAAAAATGCTTCTCCATCCGAAATACTGGGTCAACAATCCCCCGATTACTGGACCGGCAGATAATCCAAGATAAACTGCTGTAATGTTTATACCCATTGCCCTGCCCCGTTCTCCGACAGGGAAAACAGAAGTTATAATAGCCAGACTGGTCCCGAAGATCATTGCCCCGGATATCCCTTGTATGATCCTTAGGATGATAAGAGAAGTCAGATTCCATGAAAAAACAATCAATAAAGTCGAAATTGTAAACAATAGAATGCCCAGGGAGAAGACTTTTTTTCTGCCAATTATGTCTGCCAGCCTTCCGAACGGCAAGAGAAAAATAGCAGATGAAAGAATAAAACTGCTTATTACCCATCCAAGCCCGATTGCGCTGGCATTAAGATCCTTACCTATTGAAGGCAAGGCCAGATTCACAGCGGAGCCCAGGAAAGGTGTGAGAAATGCCGCAAAAGCGGCAACAATCATGACTGACCTTTTAAATGCTTTTTCAGAGGTAATTTCAGGTTTATCACTCATAGATCTTTTCGTAAATCAAAAAAGGACTTCTACTCTTTCTCTTTGGTATCAATTATTATCGTAACCGGACCGTCATTAACAAGTTCAACCTGCATCATTGCGCCAAACTCTCCGGTTGCAACCTCCTTACCGAGAAGTCCTGAAAGCCGGCTGATAAAAGTGTTGTATAACGGTATTGCCTTATCGGGATGTGCTGCCCTGATATAGGATGGTCTGTTACCCTTTCTGGTTTTGGCATGAAGAGTAAACTGACTTATGACCATTATACTGCCGCCTGTATCGAGAACGGATAAATTCATGATATCATTGACGTCGTTGAAGATCCTTAGCTGTACTATTTTACTGCATAGCCAATCGATATCAATATTGTCATCTGATTCTTCAATGCCGAGAAGTACAAGTAATCCAGGACCGATTTCAGATTTCTTCTGATCATTTATTGAAACAGATGCTCTGTCCACCCGTTGGATAACAGTTCTCATGCAGGCAATGATTTAAGTGACCAAATATATGCAATCAATTTAAAAATCTGCAAAAGGATGTTTTATATTATATTTGCGCAGCTTACAGATATTACATGGATTTTATCACTATTGTCGCAGTCGCTCTCGGATTGTCGTTCGACACTTTTGCTGTTTCTGTTTCCCATGGTGTGATCCGGAATAAGATTTTATTCAATCAGGCTGTCAGGTTTGCCCTTGTAATGGCATTTTTCCAGGCAGGTCTGCTTGTAATTGGTTATTTTTTGGGATCCTTCATAAGCAATTTAATGAAAGCTGCCGACCACTGGGTGGCTCTGATCCTGCTTTCTGTTCTGGGAATCAGAATGGTAATAGAGGGATTGAAGAAAAAAGAAGAAGATGAGGTAAGGGATTATAGCAGCACCGCAACGCTGGTCTCTATGGCAATCGGGACAAGTATTGATGCATTTGCTGTAGGGATAAGTTTTGCTCTTTTAAGCATAAGGATCTGGTATTCGGCGGTCATTATCGGAACAGTTACATTTCTTGCTTCAATGATTGCAATCAGAATCGGCAAATCAGCCGGGGAAAGACTCGGAAATAATGTTGAGATAATCGGTGGTTTGATACTGATTGCAATAGGGATTAAAATATTCCTGGAGCATATACTGGGGGCTTAACGTTAATAGTCCTTACTCCGAAAACCGGTCCCGCTGTATTATGCGGATGTGCCTGAAACTTTACAGTGATCTTTGACTTTCCGCGTGAAATCTCCTCCGGGATATTATACTGAACATTTATAAATTGTCCTTCTTTTTTACCGGAAATATTTTCGGTCGCTATCAGTTTATCATTTACCAGCATATCAAAAGTTTTTGCACCAGGAAACCCTCCCCAGTATTGGACAACAAGTGCAACAGGAATATCTGGTTTTATTTTCATATCGAAAGAAAACCAGCCGCTTCTTGATTCACGGTTTGCCCGTTCTTTAAATCCACCCGGAGTTGTCTTTTCTCCTTTGAAGTTATGATTGCGTTCAGGCTGCATTTCACCCGGCTGGACAAAGTCAATAGTAGCTTCTTTTATTTCCTTTATTCTTTCGAGTTCAGCTTTATATTCTGTCTGTCTGACATTCCATTCCTCATCATTGAAGAGATCCCAGTAAACTGAATATCTCCTGTTGTAAATTGAATAAAAGGGCTTCAGTTCAATATCGCGTGGTTTGCCTGTATTTTCCGTGACAAATGTATTCACCTTTGCTTCAACTGGTTTAAGCCATGCTGAAGGATCCCTGTTTTCGGTCATAAGCACCGGAACATACATGGGATCTTTTGATGCTGAATCATCAACCGGGCCGAGATCTCCGGCCATTACCAGTGGTCCGTACATTACCGCAACCCTGTTACTATCGTCTGGCATGGTTTCGAGTCTTAATGAGAATGGGATTCTGACTTCAAGCCTGTCTCCTGTTTCCCATTTTCTTTCAATCACTACAAAGCTTCCGGGGCTCTGTTTCACCTGTTTTTTACTTCCGTTGACCAAAATCTCCATGCCACTTTTTGCCCAGTATGGATACCTGACTCCGACAGCAAGCTTAACCGGATGCTGGCATGTAAATTCAAGAATTGTCCCCTGCTCCTCCGGGTAGTCTGTTTTCTGAATAATTTTCAGTCCCTTTTCCTTCCAGGTAAGTTCAGATGCAATGTATTGAAAAAGAAATAATTCATCATCATTATGGTAATAGATATTCCTGCCATATTTTGAATGATTTTCCATACCCGTTCCGATACAACAGGTAAAATCCTCCGGATCCTGGAAGGCCTTGAATCCACCCATGTCAAGCGACAGGTTGTACACAACATGACCGTCGTCAGGATTCTGCGTAGCCAGAATATGGTTAAACAATGCCCTTTCATAAAAGTCTGCGACCCTTGCCGAAGCTTCCCATTCAAAAAGATGCTCGGAAAGCTTCAGCATATTGTACACGTTACACGATTCTGTAGTTCCCTCATCCAGCCGGTTTCTTAGTTTGTCAGCCGGTCCGAAATATTCATTGTCGCCGTTACCGCCTGTAACGTACGAGTGATGATCAACAACCCTGTCCCAGAAAAACTCGGCTGCTTTTCTACCGGAAGTGTCTCCTTTCAGCTCATAGACACGCGACATTGCAATCAGCTTCGGGATGTTTGTATTTGCATGTTTTCCCGGAAGAACATCCTTTCCTAGTTTCAATGAATCAAGGAATGACTTCTGATAAAAGATCCCTGAGAGTTTCAGGTACCTTTCATCTCTTGTATCGGCGTAAAGATCTGCGAAAGTTTCGCTTATCCCGCCATATTCGCATCGGAGCATATTCTGAACCTGTTCGTCAGTCAGCGGAGATACAATCCCGTCAATCCAGACCGCAAACCGCTTTTCAACTTCAAGTGCAGTCTGATTACCGCAAAGATGATAAGCATCCCTTAATCCTGCCATCACTTTGTGATATGTGTAGAACGGCGACCAGATGCCATTGAGATCAAATCCCTGCGACCGTATGTTGCCTTTTGCAACCTCATTTTCAAATATTTTTTTCCCGTTAGCAAAAGCTCCTATATATCCGTTGCCGTCAGCTTCCTGAAGCTTTCGAAGTTCATCAACAATGTAACCTACCCTTTCCAGGAACCGGGAATCACTTGTTGTCTGGAACATCATTGAACAGGCGCTCAGATAGTGTCCGAGACTATGACCTGCCAGCATTTCATTTTCCCAGCCCATATAATGTTCAGCTTTTGGTTTCAATCCGGCTTCAATATAAAATTTAGCCAATAGCCGGTCAGGCTCATAATTCAGCAAAGTTTTCACATCCAGTTCCGTGGCATGTGAAAACGGACCGTCAAGCAACTTAACTTCGGTAAGCGAAAAAGGCAATGCTGCAAACGGTACCATCTCCGGACCATTAGTCTGTACTTTTTTCCCCTCAGGAGAGGAACAGCTTAAAAATGTTAAAAGTGTTCCGGAAATAATCAGGAGGAGCTTAAGGGATTTTTTCATTTTTCTTATTTTTTAGATCTGATTATTTGAAAGGGATTATAAACCTTTCCCTGTTTTCAAAGACTGCCATTTCTGAGTACCCAACATTTTTCAGAAGTTCATATGCTTCATCAAAATACTGACCTGTTCTTGATGGCATATGTGCATCGGAGTTAACGCATACCGGCACATTTTCCTCTTTGAAAATATGTAGGAATTGCCTGTCGGGATAAAAATCACCGATCGGTTTATTTCTGCCATTTGTGTTTACTTCGAATGCGACATCATGAATTTTAAAACTTTTTGCCAGTTTTCTGTAGAGATATTCCGGATTAACAGAAGGGTTACAGCCAAAAATTCTTATCAGATCACAATGAGCTATAATATCAAAAAGGCCCGAAGCGGCAGCTGCCATTACATGATCAAAATATACTTCAAACAGTTTATCAATATTCTTCCCGTTATAAAATTCAGGTCCCAGATCCACTGTTGAATCACCAAGATAATGGACAGAACCAATTGCATAATCAAGCTTTATCGTACTCAGGAATGAATGGATCTCTTTTTCTTTTCCAGGGAAAAAATCGATTTCAAGGCCTGTTCTTACTTTAATGTCCTTTACGTTTTGGCTCAATGCTTTTATGTGGGCCAGATATGGTCCAACAGCGGCAGCATTCATGCTCCAGTCGAGCGATTTCATGAAAAGAGTCAGGTGCTCTGAAAAACCAATTTCTTTTAACCCTGCCGCAACAGCCGGTGCGATATAATCCTCAGGTGCTGATTTTCCATCGCTGAACCTTGAATGTACATGATAATCAGTTCTGTAAATCATTTTAATTTAACAAGTTACATGTTTGAATAATCGCACATTCAAAGTAGCTTCAATTTTCTTAATAAAACAAATTATGGTTTAATAAAGTCGGCCGGAAAATAATAACTTTGTAAAAAACTCACTGTGGTGGATAAAATAATCAAACCCTGCGATTGCGAAAAATGTGATTTCAGGGAAGTGGTGTTTTCGACACTTGACGATCAAAGTATCCGGGAATTATGTCAGTTTAAGGAAGAGCGTTCATATTATAAAGGTGAAATAATTAACCATGAAGGTGAGAAGATAACTGATTTTAAATATCTGAAAACCGGCCTGGTAAAACTTTACAGAAGGGCATTAACAGGCGAAGAACAGGTTATCACAATTACGCGACCCTTTGAGTTTGTCAGCAATATGAGCATATTTTCGGAAGAAAGGTACAAATATTCCGTTTCAGCCCTTGAAGATTCGATAGTATGTTCGGTAAAACTGGAGTTTATAAAAAGCCTCTTTCTGAAAAACGGTGGTTTTGCAATAGGCCTGCTGACTAAAATCTCCAAGAT
>JBGPAF010000017.1:0-9769 GCA_041480535.1 Bacteroidia bacterium | reverse complement strand
TTCAATAATTATTCTCGCTGCCGAAATCTGAGGCCATCTTACGGGAATACCAAGCCACGGATCCGTCGATCCCCACCGGCCCGGACCAATCAGGACATAACCTGCACCCTGCTTTACGAATTCGCTATTAATCCTTTCAATATCCACAGCAATATCTTTGTTCTTCGCTGGATTAAACGAATCGGGCTTAACATATACGATATCTCGTACACCTTTAAACACTCCATTTCCCAAAGCCGATTCTGAACAGATTATTGTTTCTGCAGGTTTAATGTTCTCCAGATTTATATCAGAGGTCTCATCGGTATGAACAATGGGTCTTATCTGCAGAAAGTTAAATATCTTTGGGGTGCCGGGAGGCGTTTCAAGATTAGCGGCAAATTCGATCTCAATCGGATTATTCATCTCCTTCTGACCCAGATCGAGCAGGGTGCTCAGGATATCAGCAAGCGGGAAGAGCCTGTGCTGAAGCACGTTGGAAAATGTAATAATCCTTTTACCCGTATAGTTTATCCCATCACGCAGAATATTATTATCATAATCGTATGTTGAAGCAACGTACTTCAGCGCACCCTCGGTATTAATATCATTTATACCTAATTTAAGAATATTGACTCCGTCGTCGGTTGAAGGAACAAAGTTCTCAACCTTCAGATCAAGGGCACGAAACTCTTTCTGGGTATCCCTGAGGGCTGTTTCGATTGAAGAAAGCTGGAGTATTTTTTTATAATGCTTTGGTGAAAACCTGAGTGATAATCCTCCCTCTACTATAAGTTTGCCGAGGCCGAAAGCAACATTTGCTATACCATCATCAGCTTTTTCCGATCCAATGGGATAATAATTAATAGACTGGGCTACACCTGACAATGTGGGATAAAAGATGTCACCATGCCTGTTCCCGCATACTTCCTGCAGAATAATGCCCATCTTCTCTTCATCAATCACGTTCGCAGTAGCAGTCATATAGGCCTTACTCCCCCTGTAATAAACTGAAGCATATACCTCCTTTATTGCATCTGAGATCATTTTCACCATAACCTTATTATCAGGATGCCTGGGAATCATATATGTCGAGTAAATGCCGGCAAAAGGCTGATAATGAGAATCTTCAAGCTTACTGGATGATCGTACTGCAATGGGATGGCTTCTTGAGACAGCGAGAATAGCATAGAAATCCTGATAAACCCTGCCCGGAAGTTCGGCATTCAGAAACCTGGCCAGTATTTCATCATCCTGAAGATCAGAAAGAGCGACCGAATAGAGATTATTATGATCCATGAATTCATCGAAAATATCGGTGCTCAGTACTACTGTTCTTGGTATCGTAATAAGAACATCAGGAAATTTATTAAAGAGCTTATGGATCTTTATTATTCTGTTAATAAATGCCAGTCCGCGTGCTTTACCTCCTATTGATGCATCTCCTATCCTTGAAAATACCTGGTATTCATCATAGCTGGTTTTATCAAATTTGGCAATGACCCCTCTACCTTTGCCCAGCCTGAAACTTGAAATGGCAACATAAAGGAACCGCCTCATCTCATCCATTGTATCAAAATCTTCCTTCCGGATATACTTGAACATTTGAGCGACAGGGAAGAGAGCCCTTGCATTGAGCCACTTGCTAAAATGGTTCCTGGTGGCATGATACTCAAGAGTTTTGTCGGGTATGGTAAGGAGCTTCTGCTGAAGACTTTGCAGGTCAGTTGCTATAGCTATTGGCTCCATTGTATCCGGATTCTTGAAAACAAAAGGTCCGAAAGCCAGGTTTTGAATTATAAAGTTTCTCAGCTCAAGCGAAAGAGATTTTGAATATTTGTTAATAAAGCCTGCACCCAGCTCCTCGGCCATTTTTTTATGCACAGAGCTTGATGATTGTATAAGAAAAGGTACTTTATCGTCATCGGCCATAACGGCTTTACACAATTCGATTCCTGCATTTTCGTCGTTTACATTATCTTTCTTGTAGCTGATGTCAGAGATTACTCCAAGCACATTGTATTTGTACTTTGTGTAGAGATCAAGAGCATCGTTGTAATTATTTGCAAGGAGAATCTTCGGCCGTCCCCTCATTTTCAGCATCCTCTGATGCTCATTAAGAGCTTCGCGCTGAAAATCAAGCGATTGCAAAAGGACTATTCTATAAATGTTAGGAAGGTATGAAGAGATGTACCGGATAGAGTTTTCGACAAGAATGATTGACTGTACCCCTATATTTTCAATATCATAGTCGGCATTCATCTTGTCCTCAATAAGCTTAATAATGGCAAGAATCAATGCTGCATCACCAAGCCAGCAAAACACATAATCGATTGCGCTGAGATCCTCTCCCTCAAGCCTCAGCGAGACTTCCCTTGAAAAATATGTAAGAACAACGATTGGAATATGTTCGTATCTCGCCTTTATCATTTTGGCCAGTGCGAACACGTCTGTTCCCCTCAGGCTGAGCATTGAGATAACCAGGTCAATATTACCTTCCTGCAGTATTTTGAATGCATCTTCGGCGTTATCAGTCTGTACAAAAGTTGGCGGATATCTGAGATTAAGGGAAACGTATTCATTGAAAATCTGTTCATCAATCCGCCCGTCTTCCTCAAGCATGTAATTATCATAGTTGCTGCATATTATCAGTACGCGATGGATCCTCTTCTGCATCAGAAGGTCAAAGGAAGTATCAGTGAAATCATATTTCTGCAGATCGAGTATTCCTTCAATGATTGTCATTTGTTGCAGTTTTTAGTGATTCATTGTTATTACAGCCATTCCCTTTTTCCCATCCATCCTTATGATCAATGGTTTTTCAAACCTTATATGGCTGAAGAACTCACCTTTACCAACCACCTGCTGGTTCCTGATATTTTCCCAACTGATTTTATCCTGATCAGAATCATGAGTGACTGAAAAATAGCCCACATTCATTGAAGTAACATTATGAAAGAAATGTGAACCAAGGGAAGCATCAGCATGAAAATCAGGCAAAGAAACCTCTACTATAACCTTTGCGCCAGATATCTGAGGCCAGGCTACCGGAATACCGAGAAATCTGTCGCGGGTTCCCCATCTTCCTGGTCCAATAAGAATATATTTCCTTTTTTCCTTTACTATCTTTTCATTCAGGCCTGCAATCTCATCCGCCATTTCGATTGTCAGCTTATTATCAAATTTCTCAGGTTCTAAAAATATAATATCCGTAATATCATCTATCACTCCGTTGCCCATGCTTTTTCTTGTTAAAAGAATCAGCTCATTTTCATTTATTTTATCAGGATCAATTTTATAGGCGGCACCCGTCCCCAGCAATGGTTTTATCTGAAGAAGATAAAATGAAGCATTTCCTGTTTCGTCTTTTGTAAGATCAGCTGCAAATTCTATTTCAACAGGAGTTCCACAGGCCTCTGTAACAACATCCAGTACAGTTTTAAGAGTTGAAGCAAGGGGAATGTAGTTATACTTAAGTACATCAGCGAAATTAATAACCCTGGGTCCCCGGGAATCAAGCCCGGGTGTAATTGTATCATTGTCCGGATTCATTACCGATGCAATGTGAGTAAGTGTACCATGACATTCAGCAACACTGATATCCAGCGTCTTAAGACCTGCATTCTCGCCTTCAAGAAGGTTCAGATCTTTCTTTGCCAGATCGATGGCATAGAACTTTACCTGTGAGTCTTTGTAGAGATCTTTCTGTGAGATGATCTCAAGAGTGGGATATACAGGTGAGAACCTGTATGCCATATTGCCTTCCATGACATACTGACCAAGTCCAACGGCTGCCACAGCAAATCCGTCTTTTGGCGTCATGTGGGCAACAGGGTAAAAATTGAATGATTGTGCGCAGCCGCTGATATGAGGATAAAAAGTGTCATCGTACCTGTTTCCAACGACTTCCTGGATCACCACTGCCATCTTTTCAAGCTCTATTTTGTAATTGATCGCTTCAAAATAAGAACGTGCATTTTTTGAATAGATAGAGGCAAATACAAGTTTTATAGCATCCGACAACTGTTTCAGCCTGACATCAATTTCGGGATTGTTGTTAGGAACAAGATAAGTGCCGAAAATGCCTGAAAATGGCCTACTCATTGAGTCTTCGAAAAGGCTTGATGACCTCACAGCCAGAGGCTTATTGATTTTCTTAAGAAAGACTCTCAGTTTCTTCTCGAGAGTGTAGCTCAGGCTTCCGTCAATGAAAACTTTCTGAAGCGAGCCAGGGTCTTTCCCTTCTTTTACAAAATTCCATAAGTGATTCCGCTCCATGAACATATCAAATTCATCTGTCCCGATTATTGCCGTCACAGGGGTTTTGATATTTATTCCGGGAATCAGCCTGCCGAGTTCAAAACTGTAAATCAGGGTATTAATGAATGCGAGCCCCCTGCCTTTTCCCCCCAGGGATCCGGCTGAAAGGCTGACAACATTGGTTTCGTCAATTACTGCCGATTCTTCAAAATTAATGACTCTGCCTTTATTCAGCTCCTGCCTGCGCTTACGTATGATATTGAGCAGGAATTCCCTCAATTCTCTAAGACTGTTAAAATCTGATACTTTAATGGGGTTTATCAGTTTGGCAATCTTTACTTCACCTCTTGCCATAAGCCAGAGGGAGAAATGATTTTTCATCGCATGGTATGCAAGCGAATCTTCAGGTACAGTTTGAAGGTAAGCTTCGAATTCCTTCATTGATTTTGCAACAGCTATCTGCCGTCCATGGTTATCCCTGTAAACGAAATGACCAAATCCAAGATAATAGTTAATAAACGATTTCAGGTCCTGAAGCAGGCTTTCAGAATTCTT
Organism: Bacteroidia bacterium; assembly: GCA_041480535.1. Classification (GTDB taxonomy): domain Bacteria; phylum Bacteroidota; class Bacteroidia; order Bacteroidales; family VadinHA17; genus LD21. The sequence continues at coordinate 4,975 of JBGPAF010000017.1, read as the reverse complement.
ATTTATAAAATTTGATTTAAGGGTAAAAGCGTACCTGGCGTTCCCGGGATCAGATGATTGCAGAACAGTCGGGAGATTTGGCAGGTGGTTTTTTATATGTTGAATAAGATTAAAGCCAGCTTTTTCGTCTATTTCTCCGTTTCTTGGAAACCTCATATCAGAAATGACACATAACAGGTTATTCCTGTAGTTATTAAAGATATTTAATGCGCTTTCCCAGTTCGAAGCAAGAAGAATTTTTGGTCTTGCCCTTAGCTTCAAGACTTTATAAAGCTCATCTGTCGAAACATCCTCAATAAGATTTTTTGTCTGATCCATCACCAGGTTATAGAGCATAGGAAGATAGCTCGAATAATAATCAGCTGAGTCTTCGACGAGCAGGATCACCCCTGTAAGTCCCTTCTGTGTATCATTTTCGACATTCACACGGTCTTCAAGAAGAGAAACCATTGCAAAAAACACCTTGGATTCACCTGTCCATACAAAATAATTATCAAAAGGCACCTTCATGGACTGCTGCTTCTTTACAAAAGCCATATCCGACGGATTATTCAGAAGAAGAAATGTGGGGAGATAAGGGTATTTATATTTAATTTTCCTGCACATTTCCATAGGTGTCTCCTTATCCACTCCGATCATTATAATGACCATATCGTAATGTCTGGCCCTCAGTCTGTTAAAAGCCTCCTCCTCACTCGATACCCCGGTAACCCTGGGGATCGAAGTAAGGCTCAAATGATAATATTCTCCGAGTATATGATCAGCAAACCTTCCTTCTCCTTCAATTGAATAAGCATCATACAGGTTTGCAACCAGAAGAATCTCTTTAACTTTAAATGGCTGCAGGTCATGGAAAACATCTCTTTCGGCATTGTGCCTGTCCAAAAATGTCTGCAACAGTTTTATGCTTGGGATATGTGTCAGATCCTCCTCCTCTTTTCGGGGGATGCTTGTTGTGCGAATTATGTCCCTGGCTTTGTAACTGTTAATGTACCCGGTAATCAGACTGGCTATATTCAGAATCAGATCTCTTTCTTCTTTCAGGAAAGGTCCTTCATTTTCCTCCCTGAACTCCTTTATATAGAAGATTTCAATTGATCCAGTTTCGTCATCAATTGTGTTGAATTCCTGGACCATCTTCCACCCGGTTTCCTGAAATTCGAGGGTTTCAAATTTATTCTGCATGAAGAATATCCGGGCAACCGTATATTCAGGATATTGCCATGCTGCCGGTAAAAGAAGCACTATCTGCTGAAGTGTCTCCTCTATAGGCTTTCCCTCCTTAAGTATATATGTGGTCTGATTTATACACGCGAGTTCCTTCAGCCTTTCCCGTTGTTCATGTAATAAACGGCTGAATTCAGGGGTTATATTATTATTTTTGGCATTCATCGAAAGGAAAATATAAAGGATCAGAATTTAAAATTACTAAAATTCTGTTATCCGTATCAATAAATGCCGGGAGCAGTCCTGAACATTTTGATGGGACTTAAAATCAGGTGTTCCGGAATTCAATCAACTTTCCATACAGATCCACTGTTCAGCAGATCGTCAACGTTCTTGATTTTTGAAGATTTCTGAACCTCATTTATCTGAGATTCAACATCAGTTTCGTATGTCGGACCCTTAACAGCCCTTATCACACCTAAAGCAACAGGATATTCAGGATACCGCATATTTGCCAGCATATACTGTATGCCCGGATTGGGTTCGTGTGCATCATGAATGAGAATATTTTTCTCACTCATGCCATTTTCACCAATTTTTACTACTCTGAGTTTCAGCCCGTCAAGAATAAGTCCTTTGTCGTTCCCTTTCCCAAAGATCATCGGTTCTCCATGCTTCAGGATTATTGTTCTGTCATCTCTGACATCTTTTCCTGCCACAGTTTCATGAATTCCGTCGTTAAAAATTACGCAGTTCTGGAGGACCTCTATTACTGATGTGCCTTTATGTTTTGCGGCATCAATATAGATCTGTGTTGAAAGCGACACATTTGAATCGAGCGTTCTGGCAAAAAACCTGCCTTTTGCACCTATTACAAGCTCTCCTACTGAAAATGGTTCTTCCACAGTTCCGAAGGGGGAGGTCTTCGTGACAATACCCTTTTCGGATGTAGGAGAATACTGGCCTTTTGTAAGGCCATAAATCTCATTATTGAAAAGAATGATATTTAAATCAATGTTCCGGCGGACAACATGAATGAAATGATTACCACCGATAGCAAGTGCATCGCCATCGCCGGTTATTTGCCATACTGAAAGTTCCGGATTTGCAATTTTCACGCCACTGGAAATAGCTGAAGCACGGCCATGTATACCATGAAATCCATATGTACTCATGTAATACGGGAATCTGGATGAACAGCCTATCCCTGATATAAAAGCAATTTTCTCTCTGGGAATACCGATCTCAGAAAGCGCTTTCTGAACTGCATTCAATACAGCATGATCACCGCATCCCGGGCACCATCTGACTTCCTGGTCGCTCTTAAAATCCTTAGGACTCGTCTGATTTACCTGTGATACTTCCATTCTATTTATCCTCCAGTATTACGATGCATTTTTCTTTTATCTCCTTAACTGTAAAGGGAAGTCCCTGAACCTTATTAATCTGCTCATACTTATAATTCTGGTGCTTAATACGCAGATAATTTGCAAACTGGCCTGTATTTAACTCACATACCACTATCTTCCTGAACCTGGAGAAGATCTCCCCTGTATTCTTTGGTAATGGGCTGATATAATTAAAATTAACAAGACTGGTTTTATATCCCTCTGCCTGTAATTCCCTGACTGCAGTAACAAGGTAACCATAAGATCCTCCCCAGCCGACAATCAGAAGGTCGCCCGATTCAGGCCCAAAAAGGGTCAGGTCAGGTATTTCATCAGCCACCTTCTCAACTTTCTGGGCTCTCATATTTACCATAAGCTCATGATTCTCAGGTATATATGAAACTGTTCCCTTAACCGTCTTTTCAAGGCCTCCAATACGGTGTTGCAGATCAGGAGTACCAGGTACAGCCCATTTTCTTGAGAGTTTTTCTTTATCACGCTTATATGGTAAAAAGGGCAGATCATTTTTATCGGCATAAGGGGGAGCTATTTCCGGAAGATCTTTCATGACAGGTATTTTCCATGGTTCAGTGCCATTGGCGAGGTAACTGTCGGTAAGCAGTATTACAGGTGTCATATGTTCAACCGCGATCTTTGCTGCCATAAATGCAAAATGAAAACAATCGGATGGTGTGCTTGCTGCAATAACAATCACCGGACACTCACCATTTCTTCCATAGAGAGCCTGCATGAGGTCAGCCTGTTCCGTTTTTGTTGGAAGGCCCGTGGAGGGTCCGGCACGCTGAACATCAATAATAACTATGGGTAACTCCGCCATAACGGCGAGACCTATAGCTTCTGACTTCAAAGCTAAACCGGGACCTGATGTTGATGTGACTGCGAGATCGCCTGCAAAACTTGCACCGAGTGCAGCACAAATTCCTGCTATCTCATCTTCAGCCTGGAAGCTTTTAACTCCCAAATCTTTTCTGGCAGCAAGTTCTTCCAAAATACCTGTAGCTGGTGTAATCGGATAAGAACCTATAAAAAGCTTAAGTTTTGCCTTCTCCGCAGCGGCAATCAGACCCCAGGCTGTTGCTGAATTTCCGCAGATATTTCTGTATTTACCTTTTGCAATGGGTGCAGGACTAACCCTGATAACAGGAGTCAAAGCTTCAATTGTTTCTGCATAGTAATAACCAGCCCGCAGGGCAATTTTATTTGCTTCGATTATTTCGGGCTTTTTGCTGAATTTCTTCTCAAAATACTGCTCAGTATATTTAAGTTTACGGTCGAAGAGCCAGTACACCATCCCCAGGGCAAACATATTTTTAGTCCGGAGAACTGTTTTTGGATCAAGGCCGAAGTTTTTGAGAGCTTCCTTAACCATTGAGGAAATAGGAGCCGCTATAATATTATAATTATCCAGTTTTTCTTCGATGACAGGATCTTTGATATATCCGGCCTTCTCTATGTTTTTAACAGTGAAATTATCTTTGTCGAAGATTATTGTACCACCTTGTTTTGTCAATTTTGCATTTGCTTTAATAGCGGCCGGATTCATAGCTACCAGCACATCGGCATAATCACCCGGAGTATTAATCTCAGAATGACCAAGGTGAACCTGAAACCCGGAAACTCCCCCGACAGTTCCCTGCGGGGCGCGGATTTCAGCGGGATAATCAGGAAACGTCGTGATATCATTCCCGTACAGAGCTGCCGTATCAGAAAACAGAGTGCCAGTAAGCTGCATTCCGTCGCCCGAATCTCCCGAAAACCTGATGACTACCTCTTCTCTTTCAATAACCTTTGATTTTGTGCCCATTATGATTTAAATTATTAAAAGTGAGTCATATTTAGCATAAATTTATGCTTGTACTAAACAAAAGTAAGCTATTTGATGATCGAAAAATCATTAAATTATTGATATTTAAGTATGACTTTGATCATAATCTAACTGCCACTCTCTGCCCCCTAAAGGGTGTAGAAATACAAATTGGAGTAAATCCTCCTATAAGGGGGGGGTAAAATTTCAGCTCCAGATGTCAGCTTTCTTCAGGTTTATTTCACCTTCAAAGAACATCCTAGCTATCTTTTCAAAGAATGAAGTGTAATCTGAAATAAAAAACTTATCCTGCTCTTTTCCCGAATCATTCAACAGATTTTTCTTCTCAAGTGTCTCCCTGAGAATTAAAGACACAATTCTGGCAGAATCGATTACTTCAACATTAAAATTGAAAAATTTGCTTATCTGGTTCCTTATTATAGGATAATGAGTGCATCCAAGAATTAATGCTTCTATTCCTGCGAGTGTCTCGTTTAACCTGTCTGCGATCTCCTTGATCGGCAAATCCTCCAATCTTTTTGTCAGTTGCTCCAGACCCGAAGGGATTGTCGGGATCTCATAATACTTCTTTTCG
>JBGPAF010000016.1:0-10500 GCA_041480535.1 Bacteroidia bacterium | reverse complement strand
GGTTGCCCCGGTTGATGAATAATTGGTTCCTTCCCTTAATACCTTTGTAATTTCCAACCTGGCAAACGTAAATGTCCAGAAACCCATCACCATTCACATCCGCCATCGTGACACCTGTTTTCCAGTTTCCAACTCCCCCAACACCGGCAGCATCTGTTATATCTTCAAATATAAGATTCCCCTTGTTCAGATAAAGCTTATTTGATTCCTGATTTGAGGTGAAATATAAGTCTGTGAGGCCATCGTTATTGATATCACCTGCAGCAACCCCTGCACCATTGTTGAAATACAGATATTCAATGATATTAAATTGCTCAGTTTCTGTCAGCTTGTTGACGAAATCGACATTTGTGGCGGAAGGCGGCAATAAAGAGAATAAAGTATCCTCTTTCTTCCCGCCGGGTTTGCAGGAATAAACTAATAGGAGTAAAAACAGGATTCTGGCTGAATTCTTCATGGTAAGAATTTACCTGAGCACCTTAAAAACCTGCAAGGGATCGTTGCTTCGTGCAACAATAGTTAATTTGCCATTGTTTGTTGACACTTCCATTATATCACGGATTTCACCATCAAGATGAAATCCGGACACTTTTGCCGGGATATTTTTAAAACCTCCCCTGCCGTCACCCATTAAGAACGATCCATAGCTGGCATCGTAGCGCCCAATTTCAGGTTTTACATTGTAAAGGTTTCCCCCAAGCAGTATATCAGGATTTCCATCATTATTAAAGTCGCCTGCATAAGTTGCAAAGACCGGTGAAAACTGAACCTCAACCGGTAATGGCTTTCTGGTAAACTTTCCGGATCCATCATTTAAAAACAATGAAGTTTCGAGGAGACAGGCTTCAAGATGAATAGAATTGTTAAGCGTCTCAGGTGGAAATATATCTGTAATCTGCTGATCTTTATACATTTCATATTTAGGGTATTTTCTTTCCAATACCGGGATTTGACTGGTAAGATTATGTTTTAATGCCAGCGGATATGATTTATCTCCATCGTAGGTACATATGATCTGTTCTATGGTACCGTTCAGATCAAAATCGTTCACGTACATCCCCACCGGCTTTTCAGGTGATGCATGAAACCTTGAATTTAATCCATGATTCCCGGCTATAAAATCTATATCACCATCATTGTCAAAATCCCCTGAAGCAAGGCAATTCCACCAGCCTTGTGTTTTTTCGGGGCTGAATGCATCCTTTTTCTCTCTGAACTTACCTTTCTCATTTATAAAAACTTTCAAAGGCATCCAGTCGCCTGCAATTATAATATCCTTATATCCGTCTTCATTTACATCATTCCATAACATATCGCGGATCATGCCGACGTTCTTTAATTCCGGAGCAATCTGAGATGTTACATCAGTAAAATTTCCTTTCCCGTCATTTTCAAGCAGATAACCATTTCCCGGCACACCGTATGAGAAAGGTTTAAGACGGATTCCGACAAATAATTCCATCACTCCGTCTTTATCAAAGTCTTCTGCTGAGACACACGAAGTGCTTTCATATTTCCCGGCAGGTAAAATTTGGGCCGACTTTATAAAATGTCCTTTGCCTTCGTTGATATACAAGCGGTCAGACAAGGCTGATGAGCTTTCCGGAAATTCATTGCTTCCGCTGGCAACATATAAATCCAGGTCGCCGTCCCCATCTGCATCAAATATAGCGCAGTCAACGTCCTCAGATATTCTATCCTCTTCAAACAACTGTTTTTCAATAGATTCAAATGTGCCATCCTTTCGTTGTACCATCAATGTCCCTGGTTCTCCTTTGGCACCACATATAAATATGTCATCAAGTTTGTCTCCATTTATGTCACCTTTGCACATTCTTGGTCCCTCGGTTGACATCATGTGATAGATTAATTTATCTCTCTCAAAATCATTGAAATCATCCTCCTTATGGCTAAAATTGATTCGCTTTTCACTGCTTATATCTTCAAAAAAGGTATTTTCAGAGTTAACAGAATCCGCTATTTGAATTGACATTTTAACAGCATCTTTCTGAAACAGGGTTAAGGTTTGATCTGTTTTTACATTTGTCATCAGGGTGATCCTGTCATCAGGCCATTCGATAATAAGAGAATCGATTTCAGTTAAAGACCCCAAACCAAGATTAGGGCGTGGGTCGACTGTTGATAAATATCCTCGCATCGGCATTTGTTCAAGATAAATGAACTTACCATTATGTTTGACAGTAACTTTGGAACCAATAGCTGATGTATTTCCTGATTCACCATTTAAAATGACCTTCAGATAGTGATTGTCCGGCAGCTGATGATCAGTCTCATTGCGGTAAATATACATAGGCATGTTCACATTGTTCACAACCAGGTCCATATCTCCATCGTTATCGAGATCACCATATGCAGAACCATTGGAAAAACTCGGGGCGTCCAGTCCCCAGTCAGCTGCAGCATTCTGGAATCTGTAATTCCCCAGATTTTTAAAGGAGTAGCTGGGGATTTTAACAGATGGAATAGCATCAATCAGGGTTTTATAATCCACTTTATTACCTGATACAATAGACATTACCATATCACGGTTTGAAAAGTACTGAATATAATCCTGATCTGTCAGGTCTTTGTAAATACCATTTGCCACGTAAATATCCTTCAAACCATCATTGTCAAGATCCATTATCAAAGCTCCCCACGACCAGTCAGTAGCATTAACTCCTGTTAGCCGTCCTATTTCACTGAAAGTGCCATCAGTATTGTTTAATTGCAGCATGTTGCGTGTGAACTGATGATAATAGCCATTTTCAACATTCGATTTGTAGTTTTCCCAGCTGTCAAATGTTGTTTTTGTTTTCAAACGGTCATTATGTTCGGGGACCATATCTGTTGTGAATATCTCCGGAAACAGATCATTATTAATATCGGCCATATCGCCTCCCATGGAGGCTGCCGAAACTGATTTCATCATATTAACCAGTGTTTCCCTGAATGTTCCGTCCTGATTATTTATGTAAATGTAATCACGCTCAAAAAAATCATTTGACACATAGATATCCATCCATCCGTCCATATTAATATCACCTACAGTAACACCTAGTCCGAATGCAATCACGCTTCCGTGGATACCGGCCTTATTGCTTACATCAATAAATTTATTACCCTCATTTCTGTAAAGTTTATCTCCGCCAAGAGAATCTCTCATGAGCCTCAGATTCTTCTTAAGATCAAAACTGCCTATTGCCCTTGAAGAGTTGTTCATTAAATAGAGATCAAGATCGCCATCTTTATCGTAATCAAAAAACACTCCCTGGTTTGAATAGCCTGCATCATCAATTCCATATTCCGCTGCCTTTTCAGAGAAAGTAAGGTCTCCGTTATTAATATATAATTCATTTCGTCTGTCATCACCTGCAACATTTCCTGAGTTGCAAATATAGATATCAGTCCAACCGTCTCCATTGACATCTGCAAAGCTTGCGCCTGTTGACCACTGACCTTTTCCTTCAATACCTGCTTTATGGGATATGTCTTCAAACACAAATCCTCCTTTATTCAAATAGAGCACATTAGTGCCCATATTCGACGTCATAAAAATATCGATCAACCCATCGTTATTCACATCACCAAGAGCTACACCGGCTCCATTGTAAAAATTCCGGTAAGTATATATATTGAATTTACTTTTAAGCTGCTTGTCATAATCAAGATGATTTATGAAATCAGCATTTGTTACAGAAGCTGGCAAAAGAGTAAACAGATGATTTTTTGAACTATTGCCAGTCTGTTTGCAGGCGGGGAAAAAACAAAACGGCATCAGGAATAATAGGCACCTGATCAAAGTTCTGTTTGATTGAACTGTTATGAGCATCCTATTTTTTTAAACTTTTAATAGTATCATTCTCAATGTTCCCTGGAATGGAAGCAGAATTGCTCCATTCCTTTTTTACTGACAGGTCAGTAAAAACTGCCCAGACATACAGATCGCTTTCCTTGAATATTGAAATTCGGCGGTTTCCGTCGATTTTCACAAAAGCTGAGCCCCTTTGCGGAGACTTAACTTCTATGAAACCCCTGCCATAGGTCTTTTCGTACAATTTTACTATATTTGACTGTAGATTGTCAGAAGAGAGATTTTTATTCCATGGAGCCCATCCTACGTACTTGAATCGCACCGGCATTTCAAAAATCTTGCCCTCCATAAATTTTGGATAAAAATCCATAACACCCGGATATTTCAGTTCGTTTTTCAAGTCATATTCAACCGTCGTGTTGCTTGAACCTTGTTTTATTAAACCATTATGGTTAAGCTTCCAGCAATGCAAATAGAATTCTTTTTCAGGCATTCCGAAATACAACCCCATAAATAAAGAATCGTATCTCACGCCACTGGCAAGTTCATTTTTTAACCTGTGTTCATATTTTGCTTTTGGCGAACATCCTGAAATAATAAAAACCAAAATCAACAGAGGTACAAGCAATATAATTCTTGTTTTCATAGGTGTATTTCAATATTTATAAAACTGTAAATTATCATTATTTCTTGCAACAACAAAAATCCGGCTTCCCTTTATATTCAATATTCCGAAATCACGTATTTCCCCTTTGGTAAAAAACCCGGATATTTGAAAGGAAGCAGACTGCCATTTTCCTCCCTGGCTTCCCTTTAAAAAAAGGCCATATCCTGCATCATAGATTCCTGTCTCCGGTTTAGCTCTGCACTGATTGCCTCCTATAATGATATCGCATGTTCCATCATTATCAAAATCATCAGCAGCTACTGAATAAACCGGTGAGAACTGAGCTTCCGCAGGTAATGGAGTCAGGCTAAAGGTTCCCTTGCCATTGTTGATCATCAGGCAACTTTCCATGATTCGTGCATTTAATTTAACTGACCGATTCAAAATATCATCAGGGAAAATATCCTCAGGGGTTGCCTCCTTATAATCATCAAACTTCTGATATTTGTTTTCAAGGGAAGGAATTTGGGCAACCAGGTCATTCTTCATTGCAATGGGATATGATTTATCACCATTGTAAGTACAGATGATCTGTTCAATGCTCCCGTTCAGATCAAAATCATTTACATACATGATCACAGGCTTATCAGATGAAGCCTTAAAAAAAGTATTCAATCCATGATTACCCAGCACAAAGTCCATTTTCCCGTCCCCGTTGAGATCTTTGGCAGCAATTGTATGCCACCAGCCTTCTGTATTTGATAATCCAAACCGTTCAGATTCATCTGTGAAGTTCCCATTATTATTAATAAATATCTTTACAGGCATCCAGTCGCCCACAATGACCATGTCCAGATCATTGTCATTATCTACGTCAGCCCATGCCATATCAGTAATCATACCGATGCCTGTCAATCCTGGTGCCTGTTTCCCTGTCATATTTAAAAAATTGCCATGTCCGTCATTTTCCAGCAGGTACCCATTTACCGGTAAACCATAGCTAAAGGGACGAAAACGAATGCCGACAAAGAGGTCAATATCGCCATCATTGTCATAATCTGCTGGTTGTACACATGATGTGGCTTCATATTTTCCGGCAGGCAAAATCTGTCCGGATTTTTCAAAATGTCCTTCTCCATCGTTTAAATACAACCTATCCAACAGCGCCGATGAACTCTCCGGGAATTCATTGCCACCACTGGCCACATATAAATCAGGATCACCATCACTATCAGCATCAAAAAAAACACAATCAGTATCTTCAGATATCCTATCAGCTTCAAAAAGTTTCTCATTTGTCTTCTTGAAATGACCCTGCTTATCCTGTAAAAATAAGGCTCCGGGAGAATCCTTTGCGCCACCTAAATAAATATCTTCAAATCCATCACTGTTTACATCGGCAACAGCCATATGCGGGCCTTCATTTGACAGCATCTGGAATAGCAGCCTGTCGCGTTCAAAATCATTAAAATCATTCTCCTTATGAGCAAAATCAAGACCATCGATCTTTTCAATGTGATGAAAAACAGTTGATAAAACATTCTCACTGATCTTTAAGCAGTTGTCAGAAGCATCTCTTTCGTTTAATGTTAAAAACTGATTTGCAGCCACCTCATTTAAAATGGTGCATTTTCCATCGGGCCAGTTAACTATTATGGAATCAATTGAGCCAGATTCCCCAAGCCCAAAATGCAATCTATTGTCAACACATGATTGAAATCCCCTGGTTGGCACGAGTTCCATATAGTTTATTTTTCCGCCATAGTATAATGTAACATTTGCACCAATAGCTGCAGTATTCTTCTCTTTACCCTTCAGGCATACAGTAAGATAATTTGCTTTCATTTTACTTTCTGTTTCGTTTCTGCAGATAAAGGGAGGCATATTCACGTTGTTCACGACTAAATCCAGATCTCCGTCATTATCAAGGTCTCCATAAGCTGCTCCATTTGAAAAAGACGGAGTATTTAATCCCCACGAACCAGAAAGGTTGGTAAATGTCAGATCGCCGTTGTTATGAAAAGTATAATTGGGTATTTTCACAGAAGGAATCATATCAATCAGACTCAGGATTGCTGATCCCTCACTTTTTATCATTGACCGCATAATGGAAGGATTTGAATATATATCAAGATAATCCCGGTCCAGTAAATCCTTAAAAATGCCATTAGCGACAAAAATGTCCTTCCAGCCGTCGTTATCAAGATCCATTATCAATGCCCCCCAACTCCAATCGGTGGCACTGACTCCACTCAGCCTTCCTATTTCACTGAAAGTATTGTTCCTGTTATTCAATTGGAGCACGTTCCTGGCGAATTGACGATAATATCCGCTCCTGACTTTCGTCTGATATGAGTCCCAACTTTCAAACAAAGCTTTTGTCTTCAGACGGGCATTCCCTTCGGGAGTCATCTCTGTTGCAAAAATCTCCGGCCAGCCGTCGTTATTGATATCAGCCATATCAGCACCCATTGCGCCAGCACTGATTTCACTCATCTGATCTTCGAGACATTCAGTAAATGTGCCGTTCTTATTATTAATATAAAGGTAATCGCGTTCAAAAAAATCATTCGACACATAAATGTCAAGCCACCCGTCACGATTCATATCACCAACAGTCACTCCAAGGCCAAACCCAATCTTGCTGCAGTAAATGCCGGTTTCCGCAGAAACATCAATGAAATGACCGTTATCATTCCGGAATAACTTATTGGCTCCAATGGTATCCGGTATTTCTCTTTGCCGGGGCTTCATGTCAAATTCAGTAACTGACTGAAAGGAATTGTTCAGCAGGTAACAATCGAGGTCGCCATCCCTGTCGTAGTCAAAAAAAGCTGCATGGTTTGACAAACCAAAATTTGCCAGCCCATATTCGGCTGCTTTTTCTGAGAAGGTCAGATCTCCGTTATTTATGAATAGTTCGTTTGAACGATTCGGACTGTCAGGTCTTCCGGATTTGCAGACATAAATGTCAGACCAGCCGTCGCCATTCACATCTGCAATAGCCACACCTGTCGACCATGAGCCTGTACAAGAAACGCCTGCCCATTCTGTAACATCCTCGAAAACAAAATTACTTTTGTTTATGTAAAGTTTATTTCCGGTCTGATTCCCGCAGAAATATATATCCGGCAGGCCATCATTATTAAAGTCGCCCAGGCCGACACCTGCACCGTTGTAAAAATTCCTGTAAGTATATGTATTATATTCTTCAGTATATTCAACTTGATTTATGAAATCAATATGAGTATGCTTTTTATCAAGAAGGGAAAACAAGGGTTTTTGAACCAGATCAGATTTTCTGGCATTGCATGAACTCGATAAGATTATTATCGATACAATAATCGCTGCTGGCCAGCATCTGAACCTTAGATATACCATTCTTCTCAATTGTTTATACCCCCATCCCAGCCTTTCCCCAGGGGGGAAGGAGCTGTTTTTAACATTTTCCCCTGGGGGAAACACGAAAGGGGATTAAAAAAGCATCCATATATAAAGAGAGAGCAGGTAAATTTAATAATTACCTGCTCTCTTAAAAGAAATTATTTAAAAATTGTTTCTAGTAACCCGGATTCTGAACCAGATTAGGATTTGCTGCCAGTTTAGACCTGTTAATCGGGAAAAGAGACAGATATGGATCAGATTTTATTACATCACCAACATTATTGAAGGGGAGTGTCCATTTTGCATTATCGACCCAAAATCCCCAGCGGATCAGATCCTGACGCCTGTTGTGTTCAAAGACCATCTCACGTCCCATTTCATTGAACAGTTCTCCTCCAATAACGGTTGGACCTGCAAGGTCAAAGCTCAGCTTACCATCCAGTGAAGTCAGATCTGTCAGACCTGCACGCGTTCTGATCGGGTTTACAATTGGTAATGCAGCGGCCGCAGTTCCTTTGCGGAAAAGAGCTTCAGCTTTCATCAGCAGGACATCAGAATAGCGGAATACAGAAAAATCATTACTCATGTCTGGAGTTCCTCCCATTTCATATTCCCATTTGCCTATTCTGACACCTGACTGGCGCCAAGCTGCGGGGCCCAATTCATTTATCTGACCTGCAGTCGAACCCATATTGCCAAAATTAAGCGTTTTCCCATCAGGATCTCCGGCATCAGCACCATCGTCCATTACCAACACTCCGCCACTCGTGTACTGATACCCTGCAAGAAAATTGCCTCGTTTTGCAGCTTTAGTTGTGGCTGTACCTATATCACCTCTTCGGATATCTGTGGCATCGTAAGAATTATAGAATTGTTCCAGTGTACAGAAACCGTTCCATGGCTGGGCAGTAAGGTTATATGTATACTGACTGCCGTAGTGCAGAGTCTGCATAGGCATATTAAATCCCGTGAAGAATATCTTGTCGTAGGGTATGGCAAAAATAAATTCTTTTGAACCGGAATTATTTACATTAAAATTGGTAAAATAATTACTTTCCAATGAATATTTACCCGAGTTGATAATTTCATCGCAAGCCGTGATCACTTTATCCCACTGTGCAGTTCCGGTATATACTTCTGCATTAAGGTATAATTTAGCAAGAAGCATCTGACCTGCATAATAATTCATACGTCCGTAGGTGGTACCGTCGACGGCTTTTGATAACAAGGGAACAGCTGTTTCCAGGTCGCCGACAACAAAATTGTACACCTCTGTCCTTGATTTGGTAGCAGGAGCAGCCTCTCCACTGGCAAAATCAGTAACCAATGGGACATTCCCATACAAATCAATCAACTGCCAGTAAAAGAAGCCGCGAACAGCCTTAAGTTCAGAAATATAAGCATCTGCTGCTGCCTGATCGACCTGTCCCTCGCTCACAAGAGACTGAAACTGATACATTAACCTGTTTGCAGTATTTACACCGCCGAAGCAAAAATCCCATGCACCGCCTGTTGCGCCATCTTCAAACTTCCACGAATGTAAATGAAGTCTTCTCCAGTTACCACCATCATCCCAGTCCGATCCCCTGGTAGGAACAACCAACTCATCTGTAGTGGTTTCCTGTAAGTTATATACATCACCTGAGGCATAACCTCCAAATGTAGTATAAGCAGCACCTAAAGCCGATACAAACTCTTTCTCGGATTTGAAGAAATTGGCTGGTGTCACCTCACTGTAAAGATTTTCATCCAAATTAGTGCAAGACTGGCTGAAAGCAGTTACCAACAATGCAACTATCGTTACTTTTATCAGAAGTAATGACTTTTTCATAATATTTCTTACTATTGTTTTCATGTCTTTTACGTTTTCAGGATTAAAAAACAAAGTTAGCACCAACCGTTACCGATCTGGTCCTGAACCATTCACTCCTTCTGTCAATACCAGGTACAAGCGTACTTCCATGCGTACCCAGATAATCACTATCTGTATATCTCGGGTTAGGATCCACACCTAAATAATTGGTAATATAGAATAAATTATTACCGGCAAGGTAGAGTCTGATTCTACTGAACTGTGCACTCTTAGGCAAATTGAAGTTATAGCCTAAACTCAGGTTATCGAGACAAACAAAAGAAGCATTTTCAACATACTTACTGGATAAGGTACCTGAAGTTACATTCAGAAGTTGTCCGGTTTCGGAATTTCTCATATCAGCAGTTGTCTTGGGCAGGTTATATGATGTGATATAATTCGGCACTTCATAAAATCCACGATTAGAGTTGATAAGGTCATGGCCGAACACGCCACGGAAGAAAACATTCAGGTCAAAGTTTTTATAAGTAACCGTATTGCCCAATCCAAACTGAAATTTGGGCAAACCGTTTCCAGTTATCGTCCGGTCAGCCGCATCAATTTTTCCATCTCCGTTTATATCCTTGAAAACAAATTTGCCGTCTGCACTGATTTCCTGGAAAACATATGTAAGCAATTGACCGATTGGCTTACCTTCTTCCACTCTCACCAATGGGGTTTGATTTTGCCCGGGTGAACCCATGTCACCCAGATCCTGCACTCCATAGTTCAATTCAACACCATTAAAAGTTCCTGAGAGGGATAAAAGAGTGTTCTCAAGACTATATGATGGTGTAACGGTTAAGCTATAAGAGAAATCCGGTTTTTCAACGGCATGCCAGG
>JBGPAF010000015.1:0-10541 GCA_041480535.1 Bacteroidia bacterium | reverse complement strand
CACGATCAATAAGATCCGCGGTGATGGAAGTCAACTGATAACTGTTATCGGAGCAGGCGGTGATAGGGATCGTACAAAACGTCCGGGAATGGCGCTCATATCTGCAGAAGGTAGTTCAAAGGTCATCCTTACCTCTGATAATCCGCGTACTGAGGATCCCGAAAAGATACTTGATGATATGGAAGCAGGCATCACTCCTGATGTCAGAAGAAAGGTGCTGAGGATCTGCGACAGAAGAGAGGCAATAAAGACAGCAGTAATGCTCGCCAATGCCGGAGACGTGGTACTGGTTGCAGGCAAAGGACATGAACCTTACCAGGAAATCAACGGAGTAAGACATCATTTCGACGACAGGGAAGAACTGAAGGCAGCTCTTCTGATGAAATATAATAAATAGAAAATGCTTTATTATCTATTTAGATATCTGAATGAACTAAACGTCCCTGGGGCAGGGATGTTTAACTATATCTCATTCAGATCGGCAATGGCAGTCATTACCTCGCTGATCATTTCACTGCTTATCGGAAAAAGGATCATCAGATATCTGCAGATCAAACAGGTTGGTGAGATTGTCAGAGATCTTGGACTTGAAGGACAATGCCAGAAAATCGGAACGCCATCAATGGGCGGGATAATCATTCTTGCTTCAATAATCGTTCCGGTTCTTCTGTTTGCCAGGCTCGATAATATCTATGTTATTCTTATGCTTCTGACCACCATATGGTTAGGCTTTATCGGATTTCTCGACGATTATATAAAGGTCTTTAAAAAGAACAAGGAGGGACTGGCTGCCAGGTTTAAAGTTACCGGACAGATCATTCTCGGACTGATAGTTGGTGTGACTCTTTTCTTCAGCAAGGACGTTATAATCATGGAGAAAGTCCCTATTTCAGAACTAACGGCACGCGAAAGAATTGAGCTGCTTGATCCGGACAAACCATACTTTGCTGACGGCCAGGTGTCAATGGAACGTAAATCGACAAAAACGACTACCCCTTTCGTAAAGCACAATGAATTCAACTATGCCTGGCTGGTGGCATTTATTCCTGAAAAATACAGGCAGTTGTTTACCTGGCTTGTTTACGTAATAATTGTAATCTTCATATTGACTGCAGTTTCAAACGGTGCAAATCTTACTGACGGACTCGACGGTCTCGCGACAGGTACATCGGCCATTATCGGATCGGCGCTTGGGATTCTGGCGTATGTTTCCAGTAACGTCATATATGCCAATTACCTGAATATTATGTATATACCATATGTTGAGGAGCTGGTAATCTATGCCAGTGCATTTATTGGGGCAACACTAGGTTTCCTGTGGTACAACTCATACCCTGCACAGGTTTTTATGGGAGACACCGGGAGCCTTGCTCTTGGAGGAATAATAGCTGTATTCGCGATAATTATTAGGAAGGAACTTCTTATCCCGATCCTTTGCGGGATATTCCTGGTCGAGAATCTTTCAGTGGTAATACAGGTTTCTCATTTCAAAAGAACTAAAAGAAAATACGGCGTTGGAAGGAGAGTTTTCCTGATGGCTCCCCTACATCATCATTATCAGAAAAAAGGATTTCCGGAACCAAAAATTGTCACAAGGTTCTGGATTGTGGCAATAATACTTGCTGTAATAAGTATCGTGACACTCAAGATCAGATAGCTATATGAAAAAGATTGTAATACTCGGGGCAGGAGAAAGCGGGGCAGGTTCAGCAATACTTGCAAAAAAGGAAGGCTTTGATGTGTTTGTTTCTGACAAGGGAGAAGTAAAGCAGAACTACCGGGAAATTCTAAATAAAAATAATATCAGATGGGAGGAAGGGAAACATACTGAAGAAGAGATTTTTACAGCTGACGAAGTCATTAAGAGCCCTGGTGTTCGTGAGGATGCTCCGATAGTTTTACAGCTGCACGAAAAGGGAATACCGGTAATATCGGAAATAGAATTTGCAGGAAGGTATGCAACAGGTGTAAAGATATGTGTTACGGGAAGCAATGGCAAGACTACAGTAACTAACCTTATTTATCATATACTGAATAAAGCAGGAAAGAAGGCTGCCATGACAGGGAATGTGGGAAATAGTTTTGCCATGGCAGTCGCCGAAGGAGGTTATGATTATTACGTCATCGAGCTTAGCAGTTTCCAGCTCGACGGAATGTATTCGTTTAAGGCAGATATTGCCATTCTGATGAACATAACACCTGACCACCTCGACAGGTACGGCTATAAACTTCAGAATTATATAGATTCCAAATTCAGGGTAACCCAAAACCAGACAAAATCGGAGTTTCTTATTTACTGGGCTGATGATCCGATAATCAAAGCAGAGCTGGCTAAGAAAGATTACGGGATGACGCTTCTTCCTTTCTCGGCCGATTCAAAGGAAGGCATGACAGCATATATCGAAAACAATGAATTAATTATTGACTACCATACTAAAACCAACCTTATGACCATTCATGATCTGGCATTAAAAGGCCGTCACAACGTTTTCAATTCGATGGCAGCGGCAATCGCAGGTAAAGTACTTAACATCCGGAAAGATGTTATCAGGGAAAGCCTTGCTGATTTTCAGGGAGTTGAACACCGGTTGGAGCCGGTAATCACCGTTTACGGAATTAACTTTATTAATGATTCTAAAGGCACCAATGTAAATTCAACATGGTACGCCCTTGAGTGCATGGAGACCGATGTAGTTTGGATTGCGGGGGGGATTGATAAGGGGAATGATTATTCCGAACTGTTCTCTGTGGTGAAGCAGAAGGTAAGGGCAATTGTCTGTCTCGGTAAGGATAACAGGAAGATTGTTGAAGCTTTCAAGGATAAGGTGACGACAATTGTTGAAACATCGTCGATGGAAGAAGCCGTAAGATCGTCATATTATCTGGCAAAAAAGGGACAGACAGTGCTTTTATCACCGGCCTGTGCGAGCTTTGACCTGTTCAATAATTATGAGGACAGAGGGCGCCAGTTTAAACAGGCTGTCAGGAATCTGTAAAAAAAGAACAAATGCAACAAGGCTGGCTGACAAAAACATTTAAAGGTGACAGGGTCATATGGGCGCTGGTGGTTGTTTTTATGATCTATTCATTACTGGCTGTTTACAGCTCATCGGTCAGTGTTGCATACTTTAAACATGGCGGAAATACAACCTATTTCCTCAGAAGCCAGTTTTTCATGCTGTTGCTGAGTCTTATAATTATTGTTGTTGTACACTACCTGCCTTACAGGATTTATTACTCCCTTGCAGGGCTCGTCCTGCTTTTTTCTGTCGGACTGCTGATACTCACTTTTGCTATAGGAGCAAGAGTCAATGAAGCCGTCAGGACAATAGAGATACCCGGAACAGACTTCCGGCTCCAGACCTCAGATGTCGCCAAAGTTGCACTGGTTCTGTACCTTGCAAGAGCTCTTTCGAGATTTCAGGGAGAACTGAACAATTTCATGCTGGTAACCCGGTATCTTATGGTACCTGTTGCAGTGATATGTGCTCTTATAATGCCTGAAAACCTCTCGACAGCCCTTATGGTTTTCGGAATCAGTATGATCATTATGTTTATAGGGCGGGTGCCAATCAAATATCTTCTTGCTTATGTGGGAATTGCAGTTGTAGGTGTTGTTATGTTTGCATTGGTTCTGAGTATGTTCTCTGAAAAGAACAGGGTGGATGTATGGAAAAACAGGATTGAAAATTACTTTTCAGGCAAAGTGGATGAAAATGCTGATTATCAGTCAAACCAGGCAAAAATAGCAATTTCCACCGGAGGTTTGTTCGGAAAAGCTCCGGGGAAAAGTACACAGAGGAACATGCTCCCGCAATCGAATTCCGATTTCATTTTTGCAATAATAATCGAGGAATATGGACTGTTATTCGGCGCCATTCCATTGGTCCTTGCTTATATGGTCTTGCTTTTCAGGGGGATAACAATTGTTAAGAAATGCGAGACAGCCTTTCCCGCTTTCCTTGTCATAGGACTTATTGTTATGATCACCGTCCAGGCTATGCTCAATATGCTGGTCGCTGTCGGTCTCTTTCCTGTTACCGGCCAGACCTTGCCAATGGTAAGCTGGGGAAGGACATCAGTACTTGTCATGAGCTTTTCAATCGGAGCAATACTGAGCGTGAGCAGGGTGGTTAATGCACGAGCTAAAAAGGAAGAATTGCCTGAAGAGGAAAAAATTGATGAAGGAGAAAAGATATATGAACCTGCAAAAGCATAGGAGAGTAATTATAAGCGGTGGAGGAACCGGGGGACATATCTTCCCGGCGATTTCCATTGCTAATGCTTTGCGGAAGATCGATCCGGAGATTGAAATTCTTTTTGTGGGCGCTGAAGGCAGAATGGAAATGGAGAAGGTGCCGGCGGCAGGTTACAGAATAATAGGATTGCCGGTAGCAGGGATCAGCCGGAAGAATATTCTGAAGAATTTCTCAGTGCTCATCAAGCTGATTAAATGCCTTCGTCTTGCAAAGAAAACTGTAAAGGAATTCAAGCCTGACGTAGTTGTGGGAGTCGGTGGATATGCCAGCGGACCGGTATTAAGGCAATCAGGAAAAATGGAGATACCAATACTGATACAGGAACAGAACAGCAGTGCAGGAGTGACTAACAAACTGCTTGCAAAAAAAGCATCAGCCATTTGTGTGGCATACGACGGGATGGAAAAGTATTTTCCTGCAAATAAAATAATCAAGACCGGAAATCCTGTCCGCCAGAACTTTGACAATCTTGGCAATATCCGGGAAGAGGCTATTAAATTCTTCAGCCTGAAGAATGAACTCCCGGTAATTCTGATCCTTGGAGGGTCACTTGGTGCAGGCAGCATAAATAAATCCCTTTCGGATAACCTGAAAACAATGAATGATTCAGCCAGTCAGTGGTTATGGCAGACCGGCAAATATTATTATGATGATGTAAGAAAACTCGTACCGGCCTCTGCCGGAAACATCATTGTCCATGCCTTTATCGACAGGATGGATCTGGCTTTTGCAGTAGCCGATATAATTATTTCAAGGGCGGGAGCCGGTACAATCTCTGAATTGTGTCTTGTCGGAAAACCGGTCATTCTTGTCCCATCGCCTAATGTAGCCGAAGATCACCAGACAAAAAATGCAATGGCCCTCGCCAGCAAAGATGCAGCAATATTGATACCTGATGATATGGTTGAAAAGACTCTTGTTGATGAGGCAATTAAGCTTGTTTCAGATGGGCAGAGGAAAAGAACATTATCGGAGAACATAATAAAAATGGCAGAGCGCGATGCTGATATGAGGATAGCCAGAGAGGTGCTTAAGCTTATTGAAAAATGATCGACCTGAAGAGTATAGAAGGAATGTATTTCGTCGGAATAGGCGGTATCGGAATGAGCGCCCTTGCTTTGTATTTTGCAAAGGGCGGTTTCAGGATTGCCGGTTATGACAGATCAGAATCCGGACTTACCAGGTCGCTGACTGAATCAGGCTGTATTATTTCATACACCGACAGTGTGGAAAGCATACCTGCGTACTTCGGAAATGCTTCAGAAAAGGAGCGGGTGATTATAGTTTATACCCCGGCAATACCATCTGAAAATAATATAATTACATTTTTCAGGAGCAATGGCTACAGGGTCTGTAAAAGGTCGGAGCTTCTTGGTGAAATATCAACACATACCGATACTCTGGCAATTGCCGGCACTCATGGAAAAACTACAGTGTCGACTATGACAGCCCATCTTCTTAAACAGTCGCATGTCGATTGCTCTGCATTCCTTGGCGGCATATCGAAGAACTACGACACCAACCTTCTGTTGGGAGAGGGACGGTACACTGTCATGGAGGCTGATGAATTTGACAGGTCGTTCCACAGACTTAATCCTCTTATGGCAGTAGTGACCGCTGCCGACGCTGACCACCTTGATATTTACGGAGATAAACAGGCTATGATAAAGGCCTACAATGAGTTTTGTTCGAAAATCAGGCAGGGAGGTAAACTGTTTGTCAATTATAAGATCAGGGACTATATAAAAATTCCTGAAGGCGTCAGCGGGTACACTTATGGCCCGGAAAATGGATCTGATTACAGGTATTCCGAAATAACACATTGTAAGGATTACTACAGCTTCAGCATCCGGACACCCGATTGTACCATAAGTGATCTTCATTTTCCGTTTCCCGGGATAATCAATATAGAAAATCTTACCGCTGCCATTGCGCTGGCAATGAGCTGCGGAGTAACTGAGCAGGAGATCCGGAAAGCGATATTGCTTTTTCAGGGTGTAAGAAGAAGGTTTGATATCAGAGTTAATCTTCCCGGACTTACCTATATCGATGACTATGCACATCATCCCGAAGAGATTAAAGCATGTATAACATCAGTCAGGGAATTTTTCAAAGGAAGAAAAATCACAGGGATATTCCAGCCGCATCTTTATTCCCGGACACGCGATCACGCCGCGGGATTCGCTTCAATTCTTGATGAACTTGATGAAGCTATTCTTCTTCCAATTTACCCGGCACGTGAAAAACCTGTACCGGGCGTTACTTCTGAAATGATTTTTGACAGGATGAAATCAGAAAAGAAGAGAATGATGAAAATGGAAGATATCCCTGACAGGCTTGATATAAGTAACCTCGATGTGCTTGTTACGATAGGTGCCGGCGATATCGACAGGCTCGTTGCTCCGATTGAAGAAAAGCTTAAATCCGGGAAAAGATGATGAACAGAGTATTACGGATATTATTTCTCGTACCGACATTATATCTTGTGGCAATGCCTGTTTATTATCAACACTGGCACTATTCAAAGCCATGCAATAAAATAAAGATTACAATTATCGATTCATCCAAATATCATTTTATTACCAAAAGAGATATACAGAACACTATTGTCAGCAATAACGGAAGCATTCTTGGCAAGCCTGTAAAAGAGATCCCGGTATCTGAAATTGAAAATACTATGAGCAGGTACAGGGAACTTAAGACCGCTGAAGCATATATGTCAATTGACGGGACCCTTCACATTTATGCTGATCAGCGTATTCCCATAATGCGGGTGATGGCAAATAACGGAGGCGATTATTATGTTGATAACGAGGGAGTTGTTGTCAGAAGAAGGAACCTTTACACTCCGCGGCTGCATATTGTCGAAGGAAATGTAAACATAAGCCAGGCAATGCTGAATGGCGTTAGTATTCTTGACACGAGCATTAAGAATTCAATATTGAAAGATATTTTTTACCTGGTCAACTACATAAACAGGGACGATTTCTGGTCGGCCCAGATTGATCAGATATTTGTCGACGGCAATGATGAGATTGACCTTATCCCCAGGGTAGGCAATCATACGGTCCATCTTGGGAGCGCCGAGAATTTTGAAACGAAACTCAGCATCCTTGAAAAATTCTATGACAAGGTTCTCCCTGAGGTTGGATGGAATAAATATTCAGTTATAAATCTGGCATTTAAGGACCAGATTGTTTGTAAACGGAGATAAACAGAAAAACCATATTTCAGACTATGAGCAAAAAGGAACAGTACGTAGCAGCAATCGACATCGGAACCACAAAAATTGTGGCCATTGTCGGAAAGAAAAACGAGAACGGCAAAATAGAAATTCTCGGGATCAGCAAGGCTCCCTCGACCGGAGTTAGGAGAGGAGTTGTTCAGAATATTGAGGAAACAGTAAATGCTATTCAGGCCACAGTTGATGATGTCCAGAAATTGTCAGGCATTGTGTTTTCGGAGGTATTTGTTGGTATAGCGGGTCAGCATATAAGGAGCATCAAAACCCGCGGATCCAAAATGCGGGATAACTTCGATGATGAAATAAAAAAGGAAGAGGTCTTCAGTCTGATTGAGGACATGTACAAGGTCCATGTGGAGATGGGTGAGGAGATAATCCATGTGATCCCACAGGTTTTTATTATCGACAATGAACCCGGAATAAAGAACCCGATAGGCATTTGCGGCCATCAGCTCGAAGCCAATTTTCACATTGTTATTGGACGTGTGGCTGCGGCAAAGAACATCGAAAGGTGTGTCCAGAGAGCCGATCTGAACCTTAAGGATCTGATCCTTGAACCGCTGGCCTCTGCTGATGCCGCTCTGACAGACGATGAGAAGGAGGCAGGGGTGGTGCTCGTAGATATCGGCGGCGGTACAACCGACCTTGCAGTCTATTATGACAATATTATCAGGCACACTGCTGTAATCCCGTTTGGGGGTAATGTCATCACAAAAGATATTAAGGAAGGATGTGCAATACTTGAACGCCATGCGGAACAGCTTAAGGTCCAGTATGGTTCGGCTCTCCGCGACATAGCTCCGGAAGACAAAGTGGTCTCTATTCCCGGCATTGGCGGCAGGAATCCTAAGGAGATATCATTCAGAAGCCTGGCTGGTATCATACAGTGGAGGATGGAGGAGATAATTGATATTGTGAATTTTGAGATACAGAATTCAGGTTATGCCGACAGGATTGCAGCAGGTATGGTCATCACAGGCGGTGGAGCAATGCTGAAACATCTCCCTCAGCTCATGAAATTCAAAACCGCGATGGATGTAAGGATTGGTTACCCGAATGAACATCTGGCCGGCAACGGAAGAAATGAGGTGAACCAGCCCATGTATTCTACAGCCGTTGGCCTGATAATCCGCGGATTTGAACACCTTGAGACTTACAAAAAGCCATTCAATGCCGGAACGAAAGAAGATTTTGTGAAGGTAAGAAAACCTGTTGTTGAAAAGGTTGAAAACATTGTCACGGAAGTAGCAGATGAAGAACCCGAAAATTCACCGGTAGAAGAAAAAGTGCCTATTACCGAGAAGATCAAGCAGATGCTCTCAAAGATGTTTGAAGTAGAAGATCAGAAAATCAACTAGTTGCAAATATGGTTAGGCCGTATGAAGAATACTGTTCATAAACAATTAAATAAAAACACAATGACAGATGATATAATGAATTTTGACCTTCCGGTCGAAAGATCATCAATTATTAAAGTTGTCGGGATTGGCGGTGGCGGCAATAATGCTGTAAATAATATGTATGAAAAAGGCATTAAGGATGTGAACTTCGTGGTTTGCAATACTGACCATCAAGCCCTGGAACGTAGTCCGGTACCAGTAAAAGTGCAGCTCGGCGCATCAATAACGGAAGGACGTGGCGCCGGAAGCAAACCAGATGTAGGACGTCAGGCTGCCCTTGAAAATATAAAGGATGTGATGGATGCCGTATCGGGAAATACCAAGATGGTTTTCCTGACAACTGGCATGGGCGGAGGTACGGGTACAGGAGCTATACCGGTTATAGCAAAAGCATGCAAGGATTCAGGATTGCTAACAACCGCAGTGGTAACTATCCCTTTTAAATCCGAGGGGAAGGTCCGGATCAATTATGCAATTGAAGGCATCACTGAACTGAGCAATTATGTTGATTCCCTTCTTGTAATCAATAATGAAAAACTGAGGGAGATCTATGGCGACCAGGGAGTTTCAACGGCATTTGCAAAGGCTGACGACATACTGACCACTGCTGTGAAGGGGATTGCTGAAATAATTACTGTGGCCGGCTATATAAATGTGGATTTTGCCGATGTGGAAACGGTCATGAAAGATTCGGGAGTGGCTATAATGGGAATGGGCACAGCTTCAGGAGAAGAGAGGGCTCGGAAGGCAATAGAAAGTGCACTGTCGTCACCGCTTCTGAATTCAAATGATATAACAGGCGCAAAAAGCATCCTCGTAAACATATCCTCAGGTGCAGGTTCCAACGAGCTTACCATGGATGAACTGGGTGAGATAACTGATTATATGTATGAAACAGCATCTGATGATGCCCTTATTATAAGGGGTTTATCTCAGGATCCTAATCTCGGGGAAAATATCAGTGTGACAGTTATCGCCACGGGATTTCCTTCAAACAGCATCTTAACGCCCTATAAAAAGCCGAAGCCTAGAAAAGTTGAATTGCTTACCGAAGAAAACCCTGTTCCTGCGCACGTCATTCCGGATAAAGGAGATGATTCATTTTCCGTGCACCAGAAATCTTCAAAATTGGTAATCTCAGATCTTGATGAGGAACCACAGGGTAAGCTTGACTTCGATCTTGACAACATTGGTCAGGTAACTGAGCTAAGAGGCAGGAAGCAGCAGGAAGATCTTGAAGAAAGGGAAGATCCCAATACAACCCTTCAGAAAGTGAAGCATATGCAGAACTTCTTCAAGAAGGAGGGTCTCTCGAACAAGATTATTAAAGAGAATATTGAAGCCTTTGAGGATGTTCCGGCATATGTAAGAAGAAATATGTCGCTCGGACCCAATGAGAAGGACAACGACAGCAAGGTCTCGAAGTTTACACTGTCATCGGGCGAAGATAATGAACCGGTTCTTCGCGAGAATAATGCGTATCTCAACGATAACGTTGATTAGAGTTAGGTTTGACAAATATGGTTTTTCCTGGGGCGTTGCATTGCAACGCCCTTTTTATTCAAATCTATTTCAATGAAGACCCTACTTAAGCAGTCGGTTATTCTTGTTGCAGAATTATAAAATGATTAATAATTG
>JBGPAF010000014.1:0-10665 GCA_041480535.1 Bacteroidia bacterium | reverse complement strand
TGTTCTTTCTTGTTCATTTTGTTAATTCTGGCAGGTTAATGCCATTTATCAACCGCTAGCTGAATGATATCGGTCGTCAGATTTGTCCCAGCAGGTTTCAGAACGATTTCCTCTTTTTTCAATTCAGGTGACTCCGCCGTAATTTCTTCTGGTGAAGGAAAAAGAACAGAAAATGCAAGCAATTCAGCAATAGCCAGTATCATGTTTATAAACTATTAATTACAAGAAGCAGATCCTCTCCAGGAGGTGAAGCAATTCTCTGTACGGTCTTTTTATCGGTCTTGAATACCTTTACTACTTTTCCGGTCCTTGGATCATAAAAAGTGCATACAAAAGTGTTGCCATTCAGAAAACCAAAATCGACTGTAACTGATTGTATTTGCGGGATGTAAGAAACCATTAATTTCTTATCTTCGCTAATGGCTGTTGTTACATAGTCAGGTTTTGACCAGTTGCCATAACCAGCTACAACTCCCTGGTGTTTGACATCAGGGACCAGTTTCCACCATGAAAGTTGCTCAAAGAATCGGATAAAATGGCCCATTTGCCATGCACCCTGGTAATTCATAATCTCACGCCAGTTTGATGGAAAGTTCCACAGATCGGAACCATATGCCTCGCCAGCACCTCCGCAGAGTATCGTCCAGTAGGCTTGCCGGCGGATTATCTGAGGATTTCCCATATCGTTGTCAATTTTACCGGTTCCTTCATACTGAGATTCTCCCAGTACAAATGGCATTATATCAGATTTTGACCATTCCCTGAGTGCCGCTTCATAAACATGCGGAAGCAGATCTGCTGTAATCCATTCATTTGGTTTTTCACGCCAATAGGTATAAATAAAGCTGAAACCCAGCCAGTATGCATATTGAAACAGATCAGTGCTTGAGTGAGGTGGTGAAGCATGATAAGTCATCAGCTGATATTTTGGAGCAGTCTCGTATAAGCCATCAAAAAAAGAAAAGAGACTTTCGCGGTCACCTTTTGGGTCATTATCACCTCCCATTATCCAAAAAAGATTTCTAAATTGTGCAAACTTCTTTCCAAGATACTCTCCATATTTCCTGCTCTTTTCAGGTCCGTTCTTCTGAAAAGGCTTGTCAGGGCTGCCTCCGAAACCCTCCTGGCAGCATCCCAGCCATGGCTGTGACATCACAATAAGAAGTCCCATGGAATCGGCTTTCGCAATAATCTTTGCAACATGATCATAATAGGCTTCATCGGACCGGGAAAAGTCATTATCACCCAGAAAAGGTTTATGCCCGTAACGGTTCACCTGTTCGGGCGACATTACCAGCTGAACCTGTATTGTATTAAAACCCTGTTTCTTTCTGAATGAAAGGTATTCAACAGCCTCATTTGTTGTCAGCTGTGTGAATATCTGCCAGCCGGTATCGGCATGGTAAAGAAAGGGTTTCCCATCCTGATCAATGAAATAACGCCTGTTTTCACTTATTTTTAAAGGGAAATGCGGCTGGCCTTGGGCAGACAAAATGCGAGCAATTATCAGTAATACTAAAAGGAATTTTATTTTATTAGACATAAGATCTCAGAATTAACTATAAAATAAATTATAACTGGACAATATGTAGAAATTAAGGTTGAAATATATTTAAATAACACAAAGGACTCCTTTTAGATTATTTGCTTTTAGCAATATCAAACATTCGTTTAACAGCAGGATTAGGATCAGTTATTTCACTAACAGAATCAATCACAATTGTCGGGATCCCCCCATGTTCAAGGTGAACCTGCATCCTGATTTCCTCATCCTTATTCCTGCCGCTCAAACCGCTGTAACCTATTATCTTACATAATTTTCCAAAAAGTACCTGGTTCAGATCACATCTTCCTGTTCGTTCGAGTCCATCAATAGAATCCTGCCAGCTCTTAAAAAGGTGTGCCTGAGCAAAAGACAGACCTTGCATGGTTATTTCGTTCAGTCCTTCACCGGCCACAACCAATCCATTCCCTAATGATCCAATATGTTCGATAAGCTGTTTCATCCCTTCTGTAGAAGTTGTGGATTCGATGAGACTGTTGTACAGGTTTAGTGTGACCAGTGTGACATCGATAAACACGCAATCAAGTTTAAGTTCATCACTTGCCTTATGGATGTTTTCTCCAAGTATAGACCTCCACATGCTTAACCCGGGATGCACTTTTACCATCACATTATTTTGCCTGTTGTACATACGGCTTTCATTCGATTCAGGAACTCCCAGAACCCTTCCCTTCACCCAGCTCCATCCCTTGATTTGTTTGGTTTCAATATCCCGATACTGAAAATCACGGATAAGATTATAGACCGGATTGGAAGGATCCATATCATTTGCATTAAAATGCGGCATCACATGAAATCCATATTGATGGCATTTATTGACAAAGATCTTACCCTTTTCACTGGGGATATACTCAGGGTAATTCTGATCATATTCGTCGGTTCTCCAATCAGGGTAATGGATCAAAACTTTGGATGGTGATATGTTTTTTGCAAGAGCATCAAGTATTGCCGGATCTCCTGGGCACCAACTTATGGCAAACCTGACATCGTTAACCCAGGACTTTCGCTTCTCCTCTGCTTTCTTTAACTGGTATGCGGACCAAAGCCAATCACGATATCGATTAGCAGGTACATGCCAGTCACTATCATATACATTGATTCTCCAGCACAGTCCTCCTGCCGCCAGGTTGTTGTCTATGGGCCCATATGATTCCGAATCGAATCCCAGAATGTTCTGATCATTTTCTGAACCAACTTTAAGTGCTTTATACCGATATTGGCTGTCCTGTGTATGAATCCAGAATCCACCTGATTTAGATTCAAGTATGGCCAATCCTGCTTCCCAGTAAAATGGCCACGGCCAGCGTGTGTTGCTAAGTAATTTATCCTCAAGTTTTAGTTTGATCCCCTGAAAAAAAGGAGCCACAAGATAAAGATCAGATTTGATTCCAGGTATGTTCCATCTACATGCAAGCACCCCGGGACGGGATGAATATGCTGATGGTTCAATCACTAAATCTCCAGTTGAATCATCTGCATATACAGATACGACTCCGTCACCATGCCAGCATTGTATGAAAATCTCAGCACACTGGTCAGAGACCTGATGAAGTCTGATTTTGGTGAAGTTCTTTTCATTGAATTCAACAATCTCATTGTCAGGATAAACCAGCTGCAGTGGAGAATAATCGCCAGAATTGAACTCCCGGATATACTCTTCACCACTTTTTTTGTTCTTCAGCGATATCAGGAAACCGTTGGAAAGAGTTGCAGATAATGTTGCTGTATCAACATATATCTTATTATCCCGAACAGAAACAGATGAACGGTAATTCTCAGCTTTCGCGATGCTCTTTACCGGCTTCGATCCGGCTTTTTCCTGTTTGAGGGCTGCAAGTGGCGCAAGTGTAAGAATTCCACCTGTGGTCTTAATGAAATTTCTTCTTTCCATTTTACAGATTTTGATTTTAATCTATCATTTTTATCTCAAATACACTACCATCATAATTCTTTAAGAAACTTACCCTGAAACCTTCTTCAGAAAGCTGCTTGCCTGATAGCAATGCAATCTGTTTCCCTTCGGGCCCAAGTAGTACCGAATACTTTTTTTCAGAATTTAGGCCTGCTACAATGACGGTTCTTGATTTCTCCTTTGCTCCCTGGTTGAAGACTCCTATTACTCCTCCGTTTTTTCGCTCGGTGTTGATCCGAGACCAGCCATCCCAGGATCCCTCCGCAGGTTCTCCAAACCCCGGAAGATCCTGTCTGAAGGACATATAGTCATATTTTGCCTGCATTTTAACCATCCAGTCGGCCCATTTCTTTATTTCTGACCTTTTTTCTGGCGACAGTTTTCGTGGATCACCCAGAACAATCGGAAGAGTTCCTATTAATGATTTAAGATCAAATTCGAAATCTTTACTATCGAAAGGGAGGTTCCCAATCACAAGTGAGCCGGCAGGTACAGCAGGTGATCGCCACCAGGCAAGATGCCTCATCCTCAGAGCTCCTGTAGGAAATGACTCCTCAATATTCGACAGCCAGTTTCCTTCAGCATGTTTTACGAAAGCATAATCCTGCAATTGTAATTTACCCTCAGTTTCGAATGAACAATCAATAAACAGATCAGGTGCTTCAGCATGAAGTTCATCAAAGAGTTTCAGGACATTCTGATAGATTATTATGAACGATTCCTCGTGGTCGTGGTGGTATGGGTGGTCTTCCGCGTAACAGCCTGAGATTGAGGGATCGTTTATATAAGCGCTGGTTACTATTGAAAGATCAAGTTTTGCATAAGCCAGGCCATACTCTTTAACCAGACCAAGAATGACAGATTTAATATAGCTGAACCATTCTGTCCCGAAGCAGCTGGTAAAAAAATCATTGTTTTCAGATGGGGAATGTAAATTACCTGTTTTGCCAGACCGATTTTTTACAAACCATTCCGGATGTGCTTTATATACTCTTGAATCTACAGTTGCGGAACCTATGCTTATCCACAGTCCGGGCTTCATTCCCAGGGAACGGATATAATCGAAAGTTTTTGAAAGACCTCCGGGAAACTTGGACATGTCTACGAGCCAGTCGCCATAATTGGCACCCCATCCTTTTTGGGATGATTTTTTTCCATAATTATATTCCCAGCCATCATCAATAATAAACTCCTGTATTCCGCATTCTGATGCAGCTTTGGCCACTTCACGGATAAGAGAGTCGTTTATGAATGTCCTGAATGGGTTCCAGGTATTATAAACAAACAATGGTTTGTCTTTTATCGATGATATCCTTGATCCAAGATGTTTTCTGACAAAGTCGTTCACAGTAGTATTCACAACATGATAGCCATCATCCGTATTTGAATACAGAGCGATGAATGTTTTAGGTGATTCCCAGCTTTCACCTGGTTTAAGCCACTTTCTGAAAGGAAAATCCTGTCCGGGATGAGTTAGACCAATATCAGCATTTCTGTCAGTAGTATGAAATGCTGTTCTTTTTAAGACCCCGGGGGCCTCATTGCCAAGTGCGATTCCTGATCTCAAAGTTGTATTATGAATAACAACAACAGGATCATCCCAGTTACCAACATACGTTCCCAGGTTTTTCATTCTAGCGTAGTTATGATAAACCCAGGTTGATACATAGTCTATATTCAGGCCGAGGCTTTCAATATCAACTGCTTCAAGTTTCATGTCCGATGAAGAATTGTTCTTGAATGTAATCCATTTGCGGATCAGAGGCTGTCCGGGGTAAGTAAGGTAAGTAATACTGATCTCGATTCCTTCAGCCGGCCCTTTGCCGGTTAGTTTCAAAACTGCACCATTCCCATTATGCTCGTCCGATTCCGGGTAGCATGAAACAATTTTCCATCCCGTATATCCGCTTATCTTTTCATCATTAAGAATTAGTTGAAATTCAGCAGAACGGGGTTGAAGATAGTTTCGTTCAATACCCTTGAGATATAATCCACCGGAAACGACACTATCATTTGAGAAATTTATGATACGGCTTATGGATCCGTTATCAATAGTCAGGCAATTGTCTGAAAATTTGTACAACGTCTGAGATTCTGATTGTTGCACAATCAGTATACCAAGGAAGATTGAAATTAAGAAAACTGATCTTTTCATTATTTAGTTAAATAATTATATATCAGCATAATAATAATCGGAATGGTACTATTCTTAAATTAGTATTTTGAATTGATTAATTTAGAAATTAATTTTGACTAAGTCATTCCTTATTTGAAATTAATAAAAAGGTATTAACTTTTATTTATAAAACGATTGTCTTATGAAAGGGAAGATATTTTGTGCGCTTATAATCTTGTCACTTTATGGTCTTTCACTGTCAGGTCAGTCACCAGCCAGATCAGAAAAGCTGAAAAGGGCTGACTGCTATTTTGGTGTCCATTTCGATCTGCATGCAAGTGAAGATATAAATGATGCAGGCCGGACACTTACTTATGAGATGGTCGATACTTTTCTGACAAGGGTGAAGCCCGATTTCATCCAGATCGATTGCAAAGGTCATCCGGGAATTTCGAGTTATCCTACTGAAGCAGGATTTCATGTAAAAGGATTTGAGAAAGACCCTCTGAAACTCTTCAGGGATGCCACTGAAAAAAATAATGTAGCACTTTTCATGCATTTCTCTGGTGTCTGGGACTCGAAGGTTGTGGAGCAGCATCCGGGGTGGGCTGTTATTAAGGCAAACGGTGAAAGAAGCACTCAGAAAGTCTCTTTTTTCAGCCCATACCTCGATACATATATGATCCCTCAACTTAAGGAACTGAGCTCGAAATACAAAGTGGATGGCGCATGGATAGATGGTGAATGCTGGGCCGTTGAACCTGATTATGGCGAAGCATCCTTAAAGCTTTTTACAGGCAAAACCGGAATAACCGAAATACCACGGAAACCGGGTGATAGATGCTATCCGGAATTTATTGAATTTACGAGGGAGCAGTTTCGTGAACATCTGAAAAAGTATGTCGATGCAATTCATGCTTTTAATTCGGGTTTCCAGATCACCAGTAACTGGTCTTATTCATCGATGATGCCAGAGAAGGTTACAATCGATGTTGATTTCTTATCAGGTGATGTTACTCCGCAGAATGGATTATACAGATCGGCATTCGAAGCCCGCTGCCTGGCTCCCCAGGGGAAACCATGGGATCTGATGGCATGGGGCTTTTCCTGGAATGGTGGTGAGATGCCAATGAGTATTAAATCGGCTGTCCAATTGAAACAGGAGGCTGCAGAGATAATTGCGATGGGAGGGGGAGTCCAGTTTTATTTTCAGCAAAACCGCGATCTGTCTATAAAACCATGGATCGCTTATATGCTGGAAGATATCGGAAAGTTCTGCCGTGAACGTCAGCCGTTCTGCCATAAAGCCACACCTGTACCCCAGATAGCCCTGGTATATCCGTCAAAAGCCTACCAGAAAAGTTCTCCTGTTCCATATTCAAGATCTCTTGGAATGCTTCAGGGGTCTTTGGATATAGTTCTTGATGGTCAGAATTCTGTCGAGATCCTTATGGAGCATAACCTTACAGGACGGATGGATAAATATCCGTTGATTATAATACCTGAATGTGACTATTTAGATCCTGCGTTTAAGGATGAACTCACAGGATACGTTGGAAATGGCGGTAATCTTCTCATTATTGGTGTTGAAACCGCTCAGATGTTTGGCAGCGAACTTGGCATAAAATCAGCTGTTAAAAGTTCAGTTGAAGAATTATTCATTTCAGCAGATAATAAGATAGGATCTGTAAGATCTGAAATTCTGAAGGTTGAACTTAATGAAGGCAGCGTGCCCCTTACCAGGTTTTATAAGAGCAGCGATTTCAGTTACCCCGATCAGACTATAGCATCGTCGATGAATAATTATGGAAAGGGTAAAATAGCCGCTGTATATTTCAATGCCGGCACATCGTACAATGAGTATAAGACTTTTGTGATCCGCGATTTTGTGAATGAGATTGTTAATCAGCTTATGTCTGAGAAAGTTGCTGAGGTGACCGGCTCACACCTGGTACATGTGGCTGTAAATAAACTGAATGGCAAGCTATATATCAATCTTATCAATGCTGCTGGTAATCATCAAAGCCAGAATACTATAGGGTACGATGAAGTTCCCCCGTTGAATGATATACAGATTTCACTAAGATCTGAAAACAGACCGGAATCAATAATTCTTCAGCCAGAGGGAAAGAAATTAAGCTTCCAGTATTCAAAAGGTAGATCAATTGTTCTGCTTCCTGAATTAAGGCTGCACTCGATACTGGAAATAAACTGACATTTGAAAAGATTCAAGTTATAAGAATCTGATCGGTTTTGAAAATGTTTGTAATGAAATGTCCGCTCCATCATAGGATCCCTCACAACAGCAGGCTCTAATCCTGAATTTGAACTCTGCACTTATAAGTTTTTATCAGGCTATTCTACGGTTCTTTTTACATGAAGCAACCAATCCTTGAAATTCACAAAACCAGGATAATCTTCAGGGCATTTTATTTCAACAATGGTTCCGCCTGAGATAATTACATTTTCCTCATCGAGGCTGTTTACCAGATCGGTCCAGATGAATATGAATTCTGATGAAACAGGATATGCCCTGAGGTCAATACTGACTGATCCTCCGTATCTGAGGTAAAACAGATACTCATTTCCCGGATCAGCCAGGCAATATGGTGAAGGATTCTCGAGTACAAGTTCCGGGTGAGGTTCCAGTTTCCACCATTCCATTTTCCTCAGATACTTTCCCATGAATCCAACAGAAACAGCCCCGGGGTAGAGCATTGTATTGGTAGCAAAGCTTGTGTCCATTGGCCAGCTATCCACTCCTGTAGGCCGTTCAGGCAGATGAACCCTCCATATATGACCGCCTCCATAGGAGTGTCCTGCAGCTCCGGACATAACAGCGCTCCATGCTCCGAAACGAATATCCATGGAAGATGGGTTGCCTTCGATGAACTCATACCATGGTTCGGTTACCACTACAGGTTTTGCCGGTTTCTTATTATAAGCATTGGTAATAATCAAGGGAGTAAGTTCATTACACCACCTTGCATGACCGGTCTGACTCTGATTATAATCGAGCCATTGCTGTTCGTGAATTGCTTCAGCTGTTGACCATTGGGGAGCATCTGCTCCTCCGCTCCACATTGGTGGTGTGGGATGGGCACTTACAATCCTATTATATGGATCTTCAGCCTTGACAATCTCTCCAATCCTGTTCCAGAATTCCAGCGGAAATCCACCGTAATTATTCATATTATATTCCCCGGCAAGTACCCAGATAACATTGTATGAGTGAAGTCTTTGTATCACATACCGCCACCAGCGCATAATGTTTTCTTCTCCAATCGACTTATTGATTCCCTCGCGGCTCCACCAGGGATGTATCCAGACAGTAATTCCCTTTGAATTTGCGTACTCAATCATTTTTTCCACTTTACGGATTTGACCTATATCCGGATGCTGAAAAGAAGAATCTAACAAGGAACTTTCCCTTCCCCATCCGTTGGCTGCAAAAAACAGCTGCCCTATATTAAATCCCTGTTCTGCCCTGGTATCGACAAGTTTCTTAAAGGATTCAAATTGAATTCTCCTGTTTGTCCAGTCCCACCAGGTATCAGCAATCCAAAGAAAAGGCGTTCCGTCACTGTAGGTAAAATATCTTCCTGCCCTTTCATCTGAATCATTTACTTTGACAAAACCTCTCCGGGTCGGAATGTCTCTTAGTTCTTCGTTAGTCCAATCGGAAACATTTAAATGTCCTTTTTCCCCATTCATCTTTCTGTCATCAGAGACTGTTTCGTATCTCCATGTTCCTGAAAGGGGAGGAGCAAACCTGATCTTCCAGTTATTATTGCCATCCCAGAATCCGGGTATAACCATTTTCTTACCCGAACATGATCCCTCTGTACCAGTGAAAATGGCAGTCACAAATGCCGGCTTTCCGGGTAAAATCATACTTGAATAGGGATTTGCAGGAAGCTTTGATGATTGAAGACTGATTTCATAAACCTCCCATTGTTTAATCGATTCCTGTGACTTTAATTGTGAGGGATACAATACAACCAGTAATAGTGCGGAAAAGATTTTTATTGGTTTCATATGGCCAAGATGGTTTAAAATATTTTTATAATTCTTTTAATCCTTACCTTTTAATCTCGTTACGCAATAACACCCTTTCCCCCTTACACCTTTATACCTTAAATTTCTTATTTAACGAGTTAGTTTTAAAACCAAATCTTCTCTTACCGGTGGGGTTTTAAAGTTAATTGTACCTCCTTTATGATCCCTGACAGTGAATTGGGTTCGCAATCCGGTTACCGGATCAATCCATTCACCTCCATAATCACCGGCAGGTAATTCCATTGATATTTCATAAGAAGTAACTTTGTCCACCTCTGATTCTGAATGAAAGCTCTTATCTGCATTTGAATTATTCAGATAAAGAAGATACTGTTCACCCTCTTCAGCGAGGATTCTTATTGATGCATTTCCATTACGGGAGTTCTTCAGTAAATGGTTTGATGGTTCCATATGAATAAAATCAAGCTCTCCGAAAACATTTTTCAGTATTTTAAGCTGATTACGCAAAGTTACTCCGCCCCCTCCGGGCTGACCATGAGCCACAACAAAACTTCCGTCCTCGTTTTCAGTAGTAAATGAGTAATCGAGATTATTATAAAGTGCACCACCTGCTGTAAGAAAATCCCAGCCTTCTGTCCTGTAATGAAAATCTTCAATACCATTGAATCCTGTTTCATTGTCTCCGATGGGTTTATTCAATCCATAGTTCATTTCAACAGTAACAGGAGGTTTTGCATAATGGAAATTAAAAATAGAAACAGCATTATTAGGATCAACAATTTTCAACGATCCATTCTGAATGTTCTGAGAAATAAGATGCTTGTTGGGTAATGGGTTTTCTGCTTCAACAATAACATTCGTCATGTGCTCCTCCCAGGAATCGAGGGCCTTCAAATCGCCAAAATATGGTTCATTACATACTTCATAATAAAGATTGTCAAAACCATTGCATTCCGTAAGAATCTTTCGGACCATCTCTTCCTGTATTTTCAATATCGCGGGATGCCTGAGCGACAGGACTTCCTTTTGATCCAATATAGCTTCGACATTGTT
>JBGPAF010000013.1:0-11091 GCA_041480535.1 Bacteroidia bacterium | reverse complement strand
GTTTATGAATGACGTTTCAACTTTTGCCGTGGGCGAGGCTCTTGTAGGGAAAGCTGCAAAAGCTGAACGGTCAATGTCGATAACACTTGGGACAGGCTTCGGCTCAGCATTCATTGCCAACCGTATACCGATAGTTGACGGACCGGAGGTCCCGAAACTTGGCTGTGTATATTATCTTCCTTACGGAGATAATATCGCTGATGATTATTTCTCGACGAGGTGGTTTATAGGAAGGTATAAAAAGCTGACCGGCAAGGAACTGAGTGGTGTAAAGGAATTTGCAAAACTTGCCGGGATTGATAAAATTGTCAGGGAACTCTTTACGGAATTCGGCACTAATCTGGGCGTTTTTC
The DNA here is from genome assembly GCA_041480535.1 of Bacteroidia bacterium. Taxonomy (GTDB): domain Bacteria; phylum Bacteroidota; class Bacteroidia; order Bacteroidales; family VadinHA17; genus LD21. The sequence continues at coordinate 10,738 of JBGPAF010000013.1, read as the reverse complement.
TTGCTCCATGGCTTAAGAAATTCAAAGCTGAGATCGTGGTTGTAGGGGGCAATATCTCATATGCATATAATCTTTTTGGAGATATTTTTGAGAACAGCCTTAAGAAAGAGCAATGCAAATGCAAAGTCGCTCTTTCCGAATTAAAAGAGGATGCTGCCTTTATAGGAGCGGCTTATCTGCTTGATGAAACCTTCTGGAAAGATATTCAGCACGCACTACCATTAATGTAATTAACCCCACGCCCTCCACCCCCAGCCTTTAACTCTAAACTTATAACTATAAAAATATGGCCACAGATAAAGTAAACATTTCAAAAATATCACCTGTCCTTATGGCATTTTTTGTCATGAGCTTTGTTGATCTTGTAGGGATCGGAGTTGACCGTGTAAGCAAGGATATGAGCCTCAGTGCAACCGTGGCTCAGTTGATTCCGTCGGCAGCCTTTCTCTGGTTCTTTATCCTTTCAGTACCTGTCGGAGTACTACAATCACGGATTGGTAAAAAAAATGTGCTGAACATTGGAATGGGTGTAACAGCTCTGGGTTTACTTGTACCTTTCTTTTTCTATAACTTCCCGATGGTTCTTGCCGGATTTGCACTGCTGGGAATCGGAAATACGATAGTACAGGTTTCGGCAAATCCGCTGATGGTCGACGTCGTTCCGGGGAACAGAGCTTCGAGTTTTCTCAGCTTTTCCCAGTTTGTGAAGGCAATAGGATCAATGCTGGGAGCTCCCCTGGCAGCATTCTTCGCTGCAAAGTTTGGCGACTGGAAGATTCTGTTTCTTGTTTTTGGCATAGTATCAATCTTATCTGTTTTATGGCTGGGAACTGCAAAAATTGAGGAAACAAGAATTGAAGGATATAAAGCAACATTCGCATCTTCCTTTAAGCTTCTTGGCAACAATCTTGTCCTGCTTCTGGTGCTTTCAATATTTCTTGTTGTAGGAGTCGATGTTGGATTCAATTCCAATTCAGGACAGTTTCTTATAAAACAGTTCGGAATCGATCAGACCGCAGCCGAGTCAGGCCGCAGCGTATATTTCTTAGGTCGTATGCTAGGCACTTTTGCTGGTGCTATTCTGCTTACAAGGATCTCATCACGAAAATTCTTCATGTGGACTTCGGTCCTGGGCATAATTTGTCTTTCCGCGATTCTTCTGGTTAAATCACCGGCCATGGCCTGGGGACTCGTCTTTCTTATTGGCCTGGCTGTTGCAAATATATGGCCGCTTGTATTCTCAATAGCTATTGAGAAACATCCGGCACAGAGCAACGAAATTTCAGGTCTGATGATGATGGCTATCTCGGGCGGAGCAGTGATCCCTCTTCTGGTCGGATGGGTAAGCGACATAAGCAGTATAGCTCTTGGAATGACAATACTTATTGCCTGCATGATATATCTCTGGGCAGTCTCAGTTTACTGCCTGAAAAAATAATTTCATTTTAAATATTATACTATGAAAAAAGACAATCTTGGCAGGCGTGACTTTCTTAAGAAAAGTACTGCTGCTGCCCTTGCTTTTGCAATTGTTCCCAGACATGTCCTTGGAGGACAGGGATATACAGCTCCCAGCGACCAGCTTACAAAAGGTATTATAGGCGTAGGCGGAATGGGCCGAGGACATTTTGAATATGAAGGTACACGGCTTCTTGCTGTTTGCGATGTCGACAAAAATCACCTCGACCAGGCAATAGCCCTCGCCGGTGGAAAAATCACAGGATATCACGATTTTCGTGAACTGCTTGCCCGCCCGGATATTGATATTGCACATATTGCCACACCTCCCCACTGGCATGGAATTATATCAAAAATGGCCGCTGAAGCCGGTAAAGATATCTGGTGCGAAAAGCCAATGACCAGAACAATAGGTGAAGGGATAAAAGTCATTGAAGCCGTTCAGAAGCATGGCCGTATGTTCAGGCTGAATACCTGGTTCAGATTCAAGGACGAGTTCTATGGACTCGGAACCACGGTTAAACCATTGAAGAAACTTGTTGACAGCGGGGTCCTTGGCTGGCCATTGAAAGTAACTGTAAGCGGAATTACCGGTTATGACTGGAAATTCTACTGGAGCGGCCTTTATAACCTTCAGCCTGTTCCCGTTCCTCCGGAGCTCGATTATGACTTCTGGCTCGGACCAGCTCCATACAAACCATATAATCCCGAACGGGTACATGCAAAATTCAGAGGATACTGGGATTATGACGGCGGCGGGCTGGGTGATATGGGTCAGCATTATCTCGATCCTGTCCAGTATATGCTTGGTAAGGATGATACTGGTCCTGTTTCAGTTGAAATAGATGCACCCCAGCAACATTATGATGCCGTCGGCTCATGGCGGAGGATAACTTATACTTATGCTGATGGTTGCCAGATAATCCTCGATGGCGAGAACCGTGATAAGGATGCAGCATATATCGAAGGCCCGAAAGGCAAAGTATTCAAAGGATTCAGATCTGATATCAAGGACATGGAGAAATTAATAGAGTCCCTGCCAGATCCTGAACCACAGATCACAACATTCACGGAATCAGTTCTTACAAGAAAGAAATTTGCTCTTAACGAGTCGAATGGACACAGGTCATGCTCCATTGTAAACCTGGGAATAATAGCATTGAGGCTTGGCCGGAACCTGAAGTATGATCCTGTAAAACAGCAATTTATTGATGATGATGGAGCTAACAGACTAATTAATCAGCCAATGCGTGGAGAATGGAAGATCTGATATTTAAGAACCAATTTAGAAATTTGAAAATCTAAAAATATGAAAATCCGTAGAATAATTATAGCATGCATAACTTTCCTGGTTTTTGCCGGTGGATCTTATGCTCAGGATAAAAGGACTATTGAAACAAAAGTTGCAGACCTGCTTGCCCAGCTGCCTGCCAACGATTCGAAATATACCGATAAGCTGATGGGCGACATGATCACCCTTGGCGAAACGGGAATCAAGCTGATTTGCAACCAGGTGATACCCGCTGGTAAGGGAGATGATACCAGTGCCAGGTTTGCTGCTGAGAGCCTTTCAAGATACCTGTCCGGGAAAGGGAAAGAAGCTGAAAAAACATTGTGGGAGAAGATCTGCATTGAATATGCGACCGGACAAAAGGATAATGGAGTAAAGGATTTCTTTATGAAACAACTCCAGCTTATCGGTGGTGATGCCACCGTGGGAGCGATAAAATCATTTCTGAATGATAAGGATATGTGCAATCCTGCATTGGCTGCTATACTTTCATCGGGTGGTAAAACGGCTGAAACAGTCCTGGCAGAATCTCTTAAAAATAAGGAACTTCCATGTGCCGCCGCTGTTATGAATGCTCTGGCAGGCATGAAATCACAACTGGCTGTCAATGAATATATTGGTTGGGCTTCGGATATAAATGTCAATACAAGATCTTCCGCTCTGAATGCCCTTGCCCAAAGTGCAAGTCCCCTCGCATTACCTGTCCTTTCCAAAGCAGCTAAAGATGTACTTTACCGGTGGGAAGTTTCAGGAGCAACTTCGGCGTTGCTTAATTATGCAAAAAACACAGGAGAGAATGGCGACCTGAAGACTATGGATAAAATCTGCAAGCTGGTAATGTCAAAATGCAAGGATAAACTGACGATACAGAATAAAACTGAGGCTCTTAAAACTTATGTTAGTTTTCATGGTACAGATGCAATGAAAGAGCTTCTTAAGGCAGCTGCAAATTCTGACAAAACTTACAGAAATGCAGCTTTCCGGTCGTCTCTTGAAATTCCCGGGAAAGAAATTGTTGCCAAATGGATTGAATATTTTCCAAAAGCTCTGCCGGAAGCAAAAGCTGAAATTATTTCAATGTTGGGAGAGCGGGGCGATGAGTCTGCTTTGCCGCTTATAACATCCTCACTATCAAACAACGACCAGAAAGTCCGGACTGAGGCTGCCTCCGCTTTAGCAAGGATCACCGGAAAAAAATCTGTTTTATCCCTGATTGAATATTTAAAGAACTCCTCCGGTCAGGCTGATCAGGATGCTGCTAAAACAGCATTGATGACAGTATCGGGAAATAATGAAATAGCACTTCTGAAGCCGGTGCTGAAAGAAGGTTCATCTGCTGCTAAGAAAAGTGCAATAGAACTATTGGCTTGGAACAGGGACAATGAATATTTTAAAGAAGTTTTACCTTATACTTCCTCGGGTGACGAAGTTGTCAGGACAGCAGCTTTTAAAGCCCTTTCAAGTCTTGCCGGCCCCAATGATCAGGCAGAACTGATTAAATTATTGTCTGATACAGGAGACAGTAATTATATCCAGGATATTCAGGAAGCTCTTGCATCAGCGGCAGTGAAAATTACTGATACAGAAAAGAGATCAGATGTAATTCTAAAGGCCCTGGAAAACAGCACAGCAAAAGGGAAAATCATTCCGGTACTGGCTAAAACAGGAGGAAGAGAGGCTCTTAACAGCGTCCTGAAAGAATTTGAGAACGGGAATCCGGAAATGCGTGATATATGCTTCAAAACGCTGACATCATGGCAGGACTATACTGCTTCATCTGCTCTTTATGAGATTTGCGCATCAGGTAATAAAACATTTGAAGAACCTGCGTTTAACGGATATGTAAAGCAAATTAAGGCAGCATCTCTGGATGATGAACAGAAGATGCTCCTTTTTCGGAAAATAATGCCATTGGCCCTTAGTGCTGAGCGAAAGAATGAGATACTTGAAGAACTTGGCAAACTGAAAACTTACCAGTCACTGTTTTTTATTGGAAATTATCTGGATGATCCTTCAACCTCAGCAGCAGCAGCATCTGCAGCAATGTATATTGCTTTGCCGTCTGCCAGTTCAAAAGCAGGAATGTATGGAACTATTGTCCGCGACATTCTGACCAGAGCTGTTCCTAAACTATCAGGTCCGGAAAGTGAGTATAACAAGGAGATGGTAAATAAATACCTGGCAGCTATGCCTACCGATGAAGGATTTAAACCTATGTTTAACGGGAAGGATCTGACCGGCTGGCAGGGCCTTGTTGAAAATCCTGTTGCGAGGAGTAACATGAGGCTGGTGGATCTCGAGAGGAAACAGGCTGAAGCAAATGTCATGATCCCGGCAAACTGGAGTGTAAAAGACGGCTGCATATGGTTTAACGGCAAGGGTGACAACCTATGTTATGTAGCCGAATATGGCGATTTCGAAATGCTCGTCGACTGGAAGATCACAAAAGCAGGCGATAGCGGCATATACCTTAGAGGAACTCCCCAGGTTCAGATATGGGACACTTCAAGAACTGACGTTGGAGCCCAGGTAGGTTCAGGAGGATTATTTAACAACCAGGTTAATCAGTCAAAACCGCTTAAGGTGGCAGATAACCCTGTTGGCGAATGGAATACCTTCAGAATCGTAATGATTGGAGAAAAAGTCTCAGTATGGTTAAACGGTGAACTTGTTGTTGATAACGTGATCATGGAAAACTATTGGAATCCCAAAATTCCCATTTTCCCGAAAGGTCCTATTGAACTGCAGGCTCATGGCACCGATCTGGCTTTCAGAGATATATATGTCAGGGAAATAAGTGAAAAGGATTATAACCTCACTCCCGAAGAAAAAGCTGAAGGTTATGTCGCTTTGTATAATGGAAGAAATCTTGACAACTGGATCGGAAATAAACAATCGTATGTTGCCGAAGATGGAATGATCGTTATTAAACCTGAAAACGGCAGCGGTGGAAACCTGTACACTGAAAAAGAATATGCAGATTTTATTTTCAGATTTGAATTTCTTCTTACCCCAGCTGCAAATAACGGGCTTGGAATAAGAGCTCCTCTTGAGGGTGACGCCGCATATGTGGGAATGGAACTTCAGATACTTGATAATACGGCCGATGTTTATGCTAACCTTCAACCTTATCAGTATCATGGTTCGGTTTATGGTGTTATTCCTGCACGACGTGATTATCTTAAACCGCTTGGTGAATGGAACTATGAGGAGGTATCTGCAAAAGGAACCCAGATCAGGATAACACTGAATGGTACAGTAATTGTCGATGGTGATATTGCAGGGTCAAGGGATAACGGGACCATGGATCATAATGAACATCCGGGTTTGAAGAACAAAACCGGACATATAGGATTCCTGGGTCACGGTTCGGTTGTCAAATTCAAAAACATAAGAATAAAAAATCTGTCCAATTAATTGTCTTTTATGAAGAAGTTGTTCCTGTTTTTTGTTTCTTCTCTCTTTTTGTTTGCCTGTACTGAAGTGAAGCCACCGGAGCCTTTCGGTCCATTGCCCTCTGAACGCCAGCTTGCCTGGCATGAGTTTGAGTATTATATGTTCGTCCATTTTACTGTTAATACTTTCACAGATAAGGAGTGGGGCTACGGCGATGAAAAGGAATCAATTTTCAATCCAGCGGAACTGGATTGCCGTCAATGGGCAAAAGTGGCAAAGGAAGCCGGAATGAAAGGCCTCATTATCACAGCAAAACACCATGACGGATTTTGCCTGTGGCCTTCAGCATATACCGGACATTCAGTAAAGAACTCTCAATGGAAAGATGGCAGGGGTGACGTTTTGAGAGAGCTAAGTCAGGCCTGCGATGAGTACGGACTGAAAATGGGGGTTTATCTTTCACCATGGGACAGGAACTCGGCAATTTACGGAACACCTGAATATCTTGTATATTACCGGAACCAGCTCAGGGAACTTCTTACAAATTACGGGGATATTTTTGAGGTTTGGTTTGACGGTGCCAACGGAGGAGATGGATATTATGGCGGAGCAAAGGAAACACGCAAAATTGACAATAAAACATATTATGACTGGCCTAATACACATGCTATTGTCAGGGAACTGCAGCCGGGAGCCATATTGTTCAGTGATGCCGGCCCTGATGTAAGGTGGGTTGGCAATGAGAGCGGAATGGGCAGCCTTACAAACTGGTGCCTCCTGAAAAGGGATGAGATGTATCCTGGTGGCGATTTTGCAGAAATTCTTGGCGAAGGTCATGAAGACGGCAATTACTGGGTGCCCGCCGAGGTTGATGTTTCAATCCGCCGCGGGTGGTTTTATCATCAGTCACAGGATTCGCTTGTAAGAACTCCTGAAAACCTTATGGAGCTTTATTATTCATCAGTGGGGCGAAACAGCAACCTTTTACTTAATGTCCCTCCCGACAGAAGAGGATTACTGCATGAAAATGATGTGAAATCATTACTTGCTTTTAAGGAATTACGTACAAAGGAATTTGAAACTGATCTTGCTGCCGGAAAGAAAGTAAATGCTACTGATACAAGGGGAAGGAGCTTCAATGCTTCAAACATCAATGATGGTAACCCTGAAACATATTGGGCTGCAAACGACAAACAGACGGCAGCCGACCTGATTATTGATCTTGGTTCCGAAACCGAAGTGAACAGAATTTTAATTCAGGAATATATTAAACTCGGACAGCGTATTGAGGAGTTTAAGGTTGAAGCTTTCGTTGACAATGAATGGAAACCCCTGATAGAGGGTACAACAATCGGGCATAAAATAATAAAGAAATTTCCGGTTGTTAAGACCTCAAAGATCAGGGTATCTTTCAGCAAATCAAAAGCCTGTCCGTTAATCTCAAATATTGAACTCTACAGAGCTCCCGGGGAATGATTTGATGTATTATGTATTATAGGCGATAGGTGATGTTGGATGAACTTAATAGCTCCCCTCCTTGGAGGGGTGGGGGTGGGTTAAACTTTGTGGAACATTTTTGCGATCTTAAGAGCAGCAGCAACTCTTTTGGCCAGCCCATCCCAGTCTTTCTTCTGTATCAGCTCCTTTGTGATCAGGTTCGATCCGATGCCAACACATGAAGCACCCGATTCAAACCACTCCCTCAGATTATCAACAGTTGGTTCAACTCCCCCTGTTGGCATTAGGTTCGTCCATGGACAAGGGCCTTTAACTGCCTTTATAAAATCAGGTCCCCCTACTGACAATCCAGGAAAGATCTTAATCGTTTCAGCGCCAAGCTCCTCTGCATAATTAACCTCCGATACTGAACCGCATCCTGGCACCCACAACACTTTCCTCCGGTTGCAAACCTTCGCCATTTCAGGATTCAATACTGGTGAAACAATAAAATTGGCACCCAACTGTATATACAGTGATGCAGTTCCCGGATCAACGACCGAACCAACTCCCATGATCAGTCCTGGAACCTCTTTTTCTGCCCATTTGTTGAGATTGCTGAAAAGATCGTGGGCATAATCTCCGCGGTTGGTAAATTCAAAGATCCTTACCCCGCCCTCATGACATGCTTTTATTACATTTTTGCAAACCTCCTGATCCTTATGATAAAAGATGGGAATTATTCCGGCATCCCGCATCCTTATTATTACATCAATTCTGGTAAACCTTGCCATATCTTCATATTTGTTTATACAAATTTATCTTAAATAGTTATCTTCGCCAAACAGTCGATTAAAATGGCCCTTAATTATATCTGGATCGCATTCTTCCTCATTGGATTTATTATTGCACTCGGACAGCTTATATTTGCAGGTAATACACAGATCTTTAACGATCTGGTGAATGCGGTTTTCTCAAATGCAAAGACAGGTTTTGAAATTTCCCTTGGCCTTACCGGAGCCCTTACACTCTGGATGGGTCTTTTGAAAGTGGGGGAGAAGGGTGGTGTCGTAGCAATGTTGGGCAGGGCAATGGGTCCTCTCTTCGAAAAGCTTTTTCCCGGCTTGCCAAAAGGGCACCCTGCTTACGGTTCCATCATGCTGAATATCGCAGCAAACATGCTGAATCTCGACAACGCGGCTACACCGGTAGGATTAAAGGCAATGAAGGAGATGCAGGAAGTAAATCCTACAAAGGAAAGAGCTTCTGATGCACAGATCATGTTCCTGGTACTTAATGCTTGCGGACTTACCATCATACCTGTCAGTGTAATAGTATACAGGATGCAGCTTGGTGCTGCAAATCCTGCCGATATTTTCATTCCTATTCTTATATCTACATTTTGTTCATTGATGACAGGTTTAATAAGCGTTGCCATCATTCAGAAGATCAATCTTTTCGATAAAGTTGTCATGGCTTACCTGGGTGGTCTTACAGCGATTGTTGCCGGAATAATTATTTATTTCACACGGCTTCCGAAGGAACAGATCTCAAACATATCAACACTCGCGGCTAATTTTATCCTTATCTCGGTTATTGTATTATTCATTGTACTTGCATTCATTAAAAAGGTGAATGTTTATGATTCATTCATTGAAGGAGCAAAAGAGGGTTTTAACATCGCAATCAGAATAATACCTTTTCTGGTAGCAATACTTGTCGCAATAGGAATATTCAGGGCATCGGGCGCTATGGATTTTATTATTGCAGGCATCTCCAATTTTTTTGCCTGGCTTGGCTTTGATACCAGGTTCACAGGAGCATTGCCCGTGGCATTTATGAAGCCCCTCAGTGGCAGCGGCGCAAGGGGTCTGATGGTTGATGCAATGACTACCTACGGTGCAGATTCCTTTGTTGGCAGGCTTGCATGCACCATGCAGGGAACAACCGATACCACATTTTACATTATAGCTGTATATTTTGGATCGGTTGGCATAAAGAACACAAGATATGCAATTGGTTGCGGACTTCTTGCTGACCTTGTCGGTTTCACCGCCGCAATTCTCGTCGCTTACCTGTTTTTCGGCTAAGTAATTCCCCCTTTGAAGGGGGGCAGGGGGATGTAATTATACAAACATAAATCTAAACTAAGGACTGATAATAGATCATGAGAAAGACATTTTTACTACCAATAATATTGATATGTATAACAGCCTGTAATCAAACGACCCCTTTCAATTCAATTTCAGAAAAATCCCCAACTCAGTTTATAGACTCAACTGACATGACAAATAACTTTTACGATAATACAAAGACTTATCAATTACCTCTTAAAGAATTAACAGTGGAAGGAGAGATCGCTAATACGGGAAAAGTTGATTTTTCGGTGCTTCAGAAACACTCAGTCATTGTAAAGGAGACTCTTCTCGATTCTTCCGGAAAAGACAGATTTGTCGGAGCTTACCCTTTTTCCCGCGAAAATCTGCAGACAGGCATTATGTGCATCTCTGCTGAGGATGGCTACAGATCCTCATTCTCCTATTCAGAGATTTTTAACAGGAATGACCAGCAGGAATTTCTGCTGGTAAAAACCGGTCCCGGCGAAGATGGAGGAATCTTCCGTATGTTCCCTGCTTGTGATTTCTTTTCAGACAGGGCTATTAAATCTGTAAGTGAAATTCATCTGGGATGGTAAATATGTTTTTCAGATCATGAATGCTATTGTCATTTCCCTGCTGGTTGTAATCTGTATAATCTTAATAATTGTTCTTACTACAAGGCTTAAATTACATGCTTTCATAGCACTTTTTATTGTTTCTTTATTGCTCGCTTTTACCACTCTTCCTGCTGATACAATAATCAAGACTATTAAAGAAGGGTTTGGCAGCACGATGGGATCGATCGGCTTTTTGATAATTCTTGGGGCAATAATTGGCATCACTCTCGATAAAACAGGCGGTACGTTAAGCATAGCGGGATTTATCCTCTCAAAGACAGGCGAAAAAAGAAGTGCGGCGGCTCTTGGCATAACGGGATTCATAACAGGACTGCCTATATTTTGCGATTCCGGATTCATAATTCTCAGTGGACTTTCAAAATCGTTCAGCCGGAAATCAGGAATAGCCATGCCTTTTATGGCAACAGTGCTGGCCACTT
>JBGPAF010000012.1:0-11855 GCA_041480535.1 Bacteroidia bacterium | reverse complement strand
TGATTTGATAAGCCGGCGACCCGACATAACACCCGTGGGCAATCCGCCTCCCGGCTCAACCCACTGGCCGCACATATAGAAGTTGCTGAGGCCCGGCAATGACTGGGACATTGGTTTCATCACGACATTTGCATTTTCCGGTGTTATAAGCCAACCTTCAAAGCTGCCCTTCCAGTTGCCCGTGTACCGCTCGAAAGTCATCGGAGTTGCTACATCAATCATTTCTACCTGCGATGATATGCCAGGGAATCGTTGATCGAGAAGGTTAATCACAATACTGGCTATTTCATCTTTTTTCAGCTCATATTCCATCCTGTCTTCATTAAGCTTTTTCCAGTATTCATAATCTGTTTTGAACATAAGAGTTAATGCAGTACGTCCTTCCGGAGCCATCGACTTGTCGTGGCTATAGAGATGGACAGATAGTCTATCGTGTATTTTATCAGCTATCAGTATAGGTGTTTTAAGTGGAAAGCTGAATCCGGATACTGAACAGGGAACATCGTCGAACTTACGGTTAACACCGAGTCCGATAAAAATAAGCGGCGGAAACAAAAGCCATTTATCGTATGCATTTCTGATCTTTTCGCCGGTGTATTTGCCATCGAGCATTTTAAAAATCGTGTTATAACCGTCGGCTGCTGAGATAACAATATTGCTTCGGTGTTCGGTGCTGTCCGACAGGCAGATGCCTGCGGCACGGTCATTTTCGGTGATGATCTTATCGACTCTTTTGTTGTAGTTGATTATTCCGCCAAGATCTGTATAACGCTTTTCCATTGCCTGCGACATAGGCATTGATCCGCCAAGCGGATAACCTGCATTTTTAGTATGGAGGTATGCAAATGTGAAAAACATGAACAGCATGGAGAATTCAGGGATCCAAATCTCTTCAAGTGCTTTTCTTAGTAAAGGATTCTTAAACCGGCTGGCAAAGTCGCTGCTTGTGATTTTCATCCATTGCTGCATTTTCTTCCCGTTTTTGATAAGACCGAAGACCAGACGGGTCTTTTTCATCAGACGCTTTACCACAGGAGTCTGTTTTGAAGGCTGATCGAAAGACAGGCACATCCTTATACCGTCGATGAATTCGATAATCTGTTCTCTGTCGGCGGGAGAGAATTCGAGTAAACTCTTTTCAAGCCGGTCCACATCGGTATAAAAGGTCAGGACACGTCCGTCAGAGCTTTCGAAATGCATATATTCATCCATATTTATGAACTCTCTTCCCTGCGCAATGCCGACCTCTTCCCAGAAGTCATGCAGATTACTTTTTGGTGATGAACCTACCAGCCAATGGATGCATGCGTCGATAGTATAGCCTTTCCTTCTCCACGAAGTGCAAAGTCCTCCGGGCTTGTCATGCATTTCAAAGATCTGTGTTTTATAACCATTCATCTGTGCATAAATACCGGCTGCAAGTCCTGCAAATCCTGCTCCGATTATGATAATAGATTTATCATTGTTGCTATTGGGCATCTTTTTATAGGTTAGTTATTGTGACAAATTTATGATTAATTAAAGACCACAAGACCGCAAGACTACAAGATCCCGAGTCGCTTCGCTCTCGGGATTTGGCTTCGCCGAGCTCCACTACGTTCCGGTTCGTCCCGCTCTGCGGGACTCAACCTGCATAACTGCATAACTTGTATAACCTACTTCATAGCAGCCTTCCTGTTCGAAACATTCACACTTCCACCCTTGCCGTTTATAATGCTTTTTACGATACTCTCCTTATTCCCGTTCAGCCAGAAAATAATCTTATTATGGATCCTGTCTTCCAGGGCAGCAGGTGTTTCGATTGCATTGTCCACAATAACCGGGGCATCATAAAATACGTTATAAATTCCTATACCCCAGGCTTCATGATTCTTTACTTTGTCAGAGACCTTATAAGAGGCATAACCGTAAATCCCATCATGCTTCCAGGCATCCACTGAAGGAGGATCGTAAGGCATCTCACTCTGGTAGAAATATACCCTGCCGTTATTCCCGTTCCATAGAGTCTGATACTCCTGGAAATGCTCGTTGAAAAGGCCATATATAGTTACATTGTCGCCATTCACTATCAAACCGTTTGCACATCTGTTCTTTTGCCAGCCCACTCCGTTCCCGTGATCTGCTCTCCAGAGCCATATGTGATCAATGCATACATCTTTGCTGTTTACTACTATGCAGGCAGAAGCAGATCCTTCAGCCGGACCTCCAACCCTGAAAAAAATGTCATATAAAAAAACAGGGTTTGCGGCATGCGGTTTGCGGGAGCCCGTCTTGCCCACCACGAACAGTTCTTTTGAAAAGACCTTTCCTGCATCTATTGTCAATCCGCAGACTGTCACCCCGTCGACATCGGAAATCTCGATTGCCGGATTACCATTTTGGGGCATAAGTGTCGCCAGGCCGATTCCCATTATCACTGTACCTGGCTTTGTTACTTTAATACTCTTGTTCAGGAAATATCTTCCGGGTGTAATTAAAAGGTTTTTCCCCTTTTTCAGAGCAGAGTTTATGGATTCCGGATTGTCAGTGCCAGGCCTGACAATATAAAACTCATTCAGGCTCACTGTCCTTTCTGATCTGATGCCATTTACCCAATCAGGTCCTGTACTGTTTTGCTTAAGCTGAGGGACCTTTACATTAAATCCCTTTCCGTCAAATGTCAGGAAGGGTTTTTCCCGGACAAACGGGGTCTCCTTTATCGTTGTATATGGCAGCTCGGGCCAGTTTTCAGAAGGAGCTCCGTTAACTCCCACAAACATCATATTCCAGTTACCTCCGACCCATTTGCCCATTTCAGTATTTCGTGTAAACCATTGCTGTTGTGGTCCTGATGCTATTTCCCCATCAACTTTTGAGTCGGCAAGAAATCCTCCGCTGGCATATCCTTTATCGAACAGCTGCAAATTACCTTTTACATGTACCCTTCTTAAGGGAGCCGCCTGCGACACACCCCAGACCATAGTGGAATTATCAGTGGGCACTACTGTCAGGTTTTCCACCGATCGCCAGAAATTAATAAGTACGCTGCCTCTGCCTAATGTGTTTGATCTTACAGATCCGTTTATTACAACATCTTCAGGGGATTCTCCCAGTCCCAGAACCTGCATATAATACTCAACCCTGATATCGAGGTCATATTTACCGGGCTTAAATAACAGGGCGTAACGGTTAGTGCTGAATTCACTCCTCTGTGCTGACTGCCTTGCAAAAATAGTGTCAATCAAAGTCTGTATCTCTTTCATGTCCATCGAAGGATCAAAAACAAAGACATTTTCACCAAGGAATTGTATATTGAATTTTTCCACGGTCTGAGCCGGATTTGCCCGGGATGTAATGGAATCCTGCGAAAAAACATTCTGCACACCAGGGAATAAAATCAATATCAAAACGGGTAAGAAATACCTGATTCTCATATTATATCTTTTTGCTAAATCTTAATGAACAGTTTGTTCTTATAAAGCCAGTAGCACAAGTACCACATTGCGGCCCACAAACCCAGACTAGTTATTATTCCTGTAGTCATTTCACCTCCCCATGAAAACAGCAGCTTGCTGAACGGATCAACTATTCTGTTTAAAAGTCCTGCGCCGCCGATTGAAAAGAAAATATAGATAAAGATGCTGTTCATACCGACTACAATAAAGAACCATGATCCTTTGGTGAACAGCTTCTTAACGTCGATCAGCCAGTAGCAGAAGGCCAGAACAAGGATTGCCCAGCCTCCGCTTGCAAATACAAATGATGATGTTGCGATCTTTTTAATGATTGGTGTGATATTCAGCAGGTCGAGAGAATATCCAATGATGAGGGCAGCAACTCCTGCAATAACCAGTTTCTGAATTTTATGCCGTGCTGGTTTGTCACTCATAAGCAGTTTACCGCAAAGAACTCCCCATACTGTATGGGCCGTTGTCGATACAAAATTTAAGGTTGCCCACTCGCTTGCTTTATCCACACCCTCTATTTTGTTGTTGAACCAGGCCCCCAGATTTTCAAAGTTCACCCAGGGATGATTAAACCCTTCAACCGGGAAAAAGCGATATGCAAGATCTATGAGAAGAAGAATTGAAAGGGTAAAGATCAGCTGGAATTTAAAACTCTTATTTCTTATAAGAAAAGCGACGATATAAGTTACAGAAAGCTGTGCAAGAACATTCTGGAACCTGAAGACAAGATGCCCGGCATCGATAAAATATAAAGCCCAACCGAAGAACAAAAGCAGGAATGAACGCTTGAATGCATGCAACGTGATGCTCTTCTCGCTGTCTCCTTTCCTGAGCCTGTTAGCTACTGCAAATGGGATAGCAACACCGACAATGAACATAAAGAATGGCTGTATGAGATCCCAGAAATGCAAGCCATGCCATTCATGGTGATGGAGCTGATTCCCTATAAAATGCACAACGCTGTTATCAGCATTCAGTAGGTGTGAGTAGAGTTCTGAGGCTTCGCCTGCAAGAAGGAACATTGTGAATCCGCGGAAGAAATCCACTGATGTCACCCTTCCGGGTGCAGGAATGTTTGGTGCTTTGGTTTCTGAGGTCATATGTCAGGTTTTAAAGTTTGTAAGATCTACTCAAATTTAAGAAAAATGTAATATGTATTATGGATGTTCTGCAGGTTGTGCAAGTTTTGCAAGTCCTGCAAGTTGACCTGCACAATCCCGAGTCGCTGTGCTCTCGGGATTTCGTCCCGCTTTGCGGGACTCAACCGCACAACCCATCAACGATCCCTGAGTTTGCGGAACCTGGCAAGATGTTCTGCAGTTTCGAAAAGTATGCGTTGAACATTCAGCCCGTGACGGATATCGGGGATGACTGCCTCTGAAGTATCGCCTGTCAGAAACACATAATGAGCATGAAGCATCGACCTGTGCCAGCCGGGGGGAACATGTCCCGACGGAAAGCTTGTGAAAGGCTTGTAATTGCTTCCTGTCGTCTTCCTGGACCATTGTCCGGATTTTTCAGAATAAAATTCGAAATTATCAGGGGCAGATGATATATATCGCAAGGCCCCGTTTTCAGCATAAATCTCAAAAGTGAGATAGTCGCCGGTTCCCGAGCTGATACGGCTTGATGAAAGAGTGCCGGCTGCATGGCTCATTTCATCGTAAAGTGATATCTGGCTGAAGAGGTCGGAATCTTCCGGTACATCCGCAAAATGTCCTGCCTGCAAAGCTCCTGTAATTTTAATTTTATCACCAATGAACGCCAGCAGCAGGCTTATCACATGAGAGCCCAGGTCGGCCATTGCCCCTCCGTCGGGTGCCGGTGTAAGACGTGAAGTCCTTTTATCACGGTACTCCTTCTTCAGGTAGTCGCTATGATAATATTTGAAGTCAAAATGAACAGGTTTTCCCATTACGCCTGATTTCCACATTACAAGCGCTTCTCTGATGGCTGATGTAAATAGATACTGAAATCCTACCTGGATATTTACATTGGGATGTAACGCGGTCAGCTCCACAATGGAACTCTCTTCTTCAGGAGTGGAACACACAGGCTTTTCAAGGTATATTCTCTTTATGGCACTCATCCTAAGAACCGCTTTAAAATGCTCATAATGGACCTTGTTTGGTCCCAGGATTAAAACGGTGTCAATATTTTTGTCATTCAGGAATTCATCAAGAGCAAATGATTTGAGGAATCCATAACGATCTGCAAATGCCTCCCTGCTCTTCTTTGTTGCCGAACAGACAGCAGACATTTCAATCTCCGGGGCATCGTTGTAGAAATATTTCAACGAATTCAGTGAAAATGCATGAGAGCGTGCTATGCCTCCTGCACCAATAAAACCTATAATTGCTTTCTGTTCCATAGCAAGACCTCCTACCTTACAACTTTAGTTAATTCCTCAACAGCCTTTTCCAGCTGCTGATCGCGTCCCTTACTGATTATTCCGGGCTCATTTTTTACCTGTACATCAGGCACTGTTTCCACATTTTCGAGCCATTGACCATTGATATCCTTTGTGCTTATCGGAACTGCTCCCCACAGGGTTGTTCCGTCCTGCAGCATTTCCCATCCGGCATAACTGCATGTTCCGGGCACTGGCATGCCTATAGTTGTTCCGATCCCAAGCTCCTTATACCCGCACGCAAAACAATGTCCGTCGCTGTAGTTGGCTTCATTGAACATTGCAACAGTCGGTTTATTCCAGCGGAAGTTAGGTTCATATCCGACAGAACGGCTCTCGGTAGCATAATCAAGGTATTTTTTACCAGTGAAAAACATTGTCAGATCAGAAACCAGGTCGCCGCCTCCGTTAAATCGTGTATCAACAATTACGCCTTTGCGGTCGGAATATTTGCCCATCATCTCTTCATAGACTGTACGGTATGGCCCGTCGGACATTCCAGGGACGTGTACATAACCAAGCTGATTGTCGCTCAGTTTATCAACTTCATCCTGATTTTTCTGCACCCACCGTTTGTAAAGCAGTGTGCTCTCATCGCTCCTCGTGACCGGTTTCATTGAAATATTCTGACGGGTTTTGATCACCGGATCAAATACTGTAAGCAGAGTGAACTTTCCAGCTTTACGGTTAAGATAAGATGCTATATCACGATCAGCAGATATTGTATCTCCGTCAATCTGTTCAATGATCATGCCGGGCTTAATTTTAACTGATGATTTATCGAGTGGACCTCCCTTGATTATTTCCTCAATCCTGATTCCGTTTCCTGTGTAGCTGTAGTCCATGAAGATGCCTATAGATGCTGTATTATCATCCCCGGGGCTGCTGGTATTGTAGCGCGATCCGGAATGGGATACATTCAGTTCGCCGAGCATTTCCGAAAGCAGTTCAGAGAATTCATACCCATTGCCAATGTGCGGAAGGAATTTTTTATACTGATCATAAAGCAGATCCCATGGTGCGCCATGAAATGTAGAAATATAAAACATAGCCTTGGTCCTGCGCCAGACGTGATTAAACATTGTTGCCCTCTCGGCAGCCAGATCTATTGTCATCTCTCCTTTGAATGCCACATCTTCTTTCTTCCAGCCTTCAGGATTGATCTTAAAAATTTTTCCGTCTGACAGGAGGAACAAATTTTTCATTTCTTTATCCCAGGTCAGACTAGCTCTTTCTGCATCAAGTGAGAGTTCCATTTTTGTCTCCTTTGTCCGCAGATTAGTGCTCCAGAGGTTAAGCCCTTTTTCAAAACTGGCAAGATAATACAGTTTTTCACCATCTTTCGAAAGAACTGCATCGCCAAGGGTTGCAGAATTGATAGTGAGCCTGGCTTTATGGTCATAAATTCCATCCATATCAAAAAATACCGAAGTATCTTTCTTTACTTCCGGGGTTTTCTTCTTTTTGTCAGCATTCTCTTTTTCCTTTTCCTTCTTCTCCTTTTCTTTTGCTTTGTCTTCAATTTCTTTTGTCAGTGCATAATCTTCTTTGCTCAGCCGGAAACGGTCCCATGCATCACGTGTAAAGAAGAGGCTGTAAACGTCGGCCTGGCGATCCCCGCTGTTGGCATAGCTACGCAATCCGTCGCGGTCGCTGAACCACAGCATCTGTTTGCCTTTATTCACCCATAGCGGACGGGAATCGTTGTAACCGCTTCGTGTCAGGTTGATCATTTTGGTTTTTCCGTCGGACGGTATCAATGCTACTTCAGAATTAGACAGTATGGGTGAGTATTCTGCAAGGAGCCATTTGCTATCGGGACTCCACTGAAAGTATTGGTCGCCGTCGGACATATAAATCAGGTTGTCGGGTGTCAGCAGTGTGCGGGTCTGTTTTGAAGCAATTGTAAAAACTTTTAATGACCGGCGGTCCTCGATAAAGGCTATTTCTTTACCATTCGGCGAGATTTTAGGCTGGTAGCTGTCGTGTTCACTGCTTATAAGCGGCTCTTCCTTTAGTAAAGTTGAGGCATAAAAATATGGTTCTTCAGTCCTCACGATCCTTGTCTGAAAGATTTTCCAGCTGTTTCCTCTTTCGCTTGCATAAATCAGTGTATCACCCGATGGTGAAAAGCTAATAAATCGTTCCTCTTCAGGAGTATTTGTAATTCGCTTTGTTACACCTCCGTCGGCTGAAGAGACAAAGACCTCACCGCGTACTATGAATGCAACTTCTTTCCCGTCAGGCGAAACGGCCATTTCACGTACATTGCCGTTAACCTCCGTTACCTTTTCATTATTGGTTTTACCTGCGGTGTGAACATCAACAACTACCTTTTTTGCTTCACTACCCGGCTGTAAAGTATAAATTGATCCGTCGTATCCGAAACACAATAAACCGGAAACGGATGTGCTCAGGAACCTTACAGGGCTGCCTTTAAAGCTGGTGATCTGCTTTTTCTGCTGAGGATCTGACAGGGAAAGTGAATGCAGGTTAAAGGTACCGCTCTCTTCGCTCAGGTAGAATATTGATTTCTCATCCAGAGAAAAGACCGGATTACGATCCTCACCCTTGAAGGAAGTTATCATAGTGTGTTTATCCGATGCCCTGTCATAAATCCAGATATCCCTTGCTATTGAAGAATTATGATGTTTGCGCCAGGCGTTTTCTCCTCCTTTTTTGTCATGGTACACCCATGAATTGCCATCTCTGCTTATCCTTATGTCCTCAGCAGGGAAAGTCCATACCTGATCAATACGTCCACCTGTTACAGGAGCCTTATAAACTTCAGGTTGTGAATCACTTGGAAATTGCCTGTGAGCAGCTGCATCCTGCCGGACTCCCCCGAAAATGACAGATTTATCATCAGCTGAAAATGTATAGGGGTATTCATTTGATGAATGATATGTTAATCGTCTGGGCTCTCCTCCCTGCACAGAAACAATGAACACATCGAAATTCCCATAATGGTTTGATGCAAAAGCAATAGATTTTCCATCATTGCTCCACACCGGCATAAAATCGTGTCCTTCGTGGAAAGTCAGTGGAAGCGCTGTGCCTCCGGTGGATGGGACAAGATAAAGATCTCCCTTATATGTAAAAGCAATTTTCTGACCATCAGGTGAAATGGCAGGATATCGAAGCCATAAAGCTTCAGTTTGTGAATAGGTTGAAACGGATAATGAAAGCCAAAGCAGAATGAGAGAGATCTTCTTCATAAGTCAGTTTTTGATGCGCAATTTACACAAAGAATGTATTATGTATTATATGCGATAGGCGATGTGACGGTAATGCAGACCATCAGACTAAGGCTTCCCCGCTCCCTTCAGATATTTGTCAAGAAAGACAAGTATCAGTGAATCGGCTTTTATTTCATTTTCCTTCTTCACAAAACCATGTCCTTCATCGGGGAATATTATATATTCGACTGGTACGTTATTTGCTTTCACTGCAGCAACTATCTCATCCGATTCAACCTGCAGAACTCTGGGATCGTTGGCCCCCTGCAGGACCATTATAGGATTCTTAATGTTCGCCGCATGAAAGAGCGGAGAAATATTATACAGTCTAACAGAATCAGCTGTGAATGGGTCTCCCATTTCCTTGTAAAGGGCATCACGGAATGAAGCCCACCATGGCGGAACTGATTTCAGGGTCCTTAGCCAGTTGGTAACGCCAAAGAAATTTACTCCCACATTGAACTCATCAGGATGAAAGGTCATGGCAGCCATTGTCATAAATCCTCCGTAACTTCCGCCTATTATTCCAATCTTTGTGCTGTCAATGTACTCTTGGCTCTGCAGCCATTTTTTACCCCAAATGCAGTCCTTCAGGTCTTTATCGCCGTGGTTTTGGTCATCCATCTTAAAAAAGCTCTTGCCGTACCCGCTGCTTCCCCTGTTATTTACAGCCAATACTGCATAACCATGGTTGACAAGATACTGAGTCAGCGGATTGTATCCCACACCCGATTGTCCTCCGGGGCCTCCGTGAACAGAGATAAGAGCCGGCACCTTGTTCTTCTTTGATGCCGTCAAAGGTTTATAATAAATTGCAGGGATCTCCAGACCGTCAAAAGATGTAAAACGAACTATTTCAGCATTTACCAGATTATCCGGATCTATTTCCGGATTCAATGTTGAGGTAAGTCTTTTGAGCTCGGCAGAACCAAATTCAGTGATATAGATATCTCCTGTCGTTTTTGAACTGCCGAGTTTGAGCATCAGTAGCTTTTCACTTTCAGAAATTTTGACATTTGAAATGTCGGTCCCTGGTATTTCAGGATAAACTACATCTTCACCTGTAGCAATATTGATGATCTTAACAACAGCCCTGGAATCTTCATTTACTACTATAAGCCTGTACTTATCATTTTCGCTGAGATAGCTTCCTGCTACATCCCAGTCTGTCTCATACATTACCTCCCGTTCCCCTGTTGCAATTTCATAACTGACCAGGTAAGCAAACTCTTTTCCTGCATCAGTTGTATAAAAGAAGTACTTTTTATCATCGCTGAATCCTGATCCTTTATATGATCCCGGTTTATCAGGTTCAGAAACTTCAGTGGTTTTTCCGGTCAGAATATCATGCAGAAAAAGTCTCGATTCACTTGTGGTAATTGACTTTTGGAGTGCAATAATGTTTCTGTCCCTGGTGCTGCCAGCATAATCAAATCCTTCGGTGTTCTTATAGATCATCTCTTCTTTCCATTCCCCGACATTCATTTTGTACAGATCAAAAAACTGAGGATCGCGTTTATTGGACTGCAGGTACATTATTTTTTTGTCTTTGCTCCATCCGTTAAATATGGCTTTTACTGACTCTCCGGGAGTAAGATCAATGACAGAATTGTCTTCATTCAACATATAAATATGATCATTTTCATTACCTCCTTTATCTGCCCAATAAAGTATTTGTTTTATTCCGGGCACATAGTCAACAGCAAAACATGATTCTGTTGTTGAATTTGTGATCTGACGCCTCGAACCATCAGCAATACTGATTTCAAACACGTTATAAATGCCCGTCTCATTACTGCTGATAAGCAGACTGGTCTCGTCTGGTGAGAATGAGCCTCCCGAAATGTTAATATTCTTATAGAACTGGTCGATTGAGTACCGTACAATCTCCTTCTCCTTTTTTCCCGTACAGGAAATGAGAAGAATAAATGCAACAAAAAACAGTGTCTTTTTCATAAGTGCAGATTAAGGAATAATTTTATATAGATCATTGTCTATCAAATGTAGGAATAAAAACAAAACCAGTTAAAATCATTTAAACTCCTATAAGATCCGAATCATAAAGACAGCACAACAGCCGGACTGCATGACTGCAAGACAATATTTAATATTTGGGGCAATGAATTCATGATTTAAAACATATTATATTTATCAATAAAAAATGTTAACTGAAATTATAATTTAGAAAGGCATGAAACAAAATTCAAAACCAGGTTTGGTATTCCCAGTTGTAATTACAGTTGTTCTGATTACGACTTCATGTACACAAAAGCAGAATTGGACTCAGTTCAGGGGACCTGATGGAAATATGGTGGTCGCATCTGCGAATCTTCCTGAAAAATGGAGCAATGACACAAATGTCATATGGACCGCTGCTCTTGACGCTGTATCGGGTGATGAGAAATGGAGGATTAAACGTGATGAAAAGACAACATACAGCACTCCATATATATGGAGGAACAAAATGAGGACAGAGCTTGTGACATGCGGTAAAACTGCACGCTCATACGATCCTGAAACAGGAAAGCTCCTGTGGGAACTGAAGACGGGAGGCGACATGGTAATACCTTCACCGGTTGGAAATGAAGAGCTTCTCTTCCTGGGTAATCCGGGCGGCAGGGATACCAAAGCGAAGTTGTTTGCAATTAAAGCCGGAGGTAATGGTGATATAACTGCAACAGGTGTTGCATGGATGTCTGAAGAGTCGGGTCTGGGAAATCCATCACCGTTACTTTTCAAAGACCGCCTTTATGTTATCGG